>JAYQGD010000074.1:0-8985 GCA_038140415.1 Rhodospirillaceae bacterium | reverse complement strand
CGTCGTCCACAATATAAACGGTTGGCTTGTCAGACCCCATCTCGCATTCCTTTCCGTCCGGGCAGCGCGCATTCAAACCGCACGCCGCCGCTATTTAGTGTTTTATAGTATAGATGACCGTTGTGCACTTCGGCAATCGACCGGCAAATGGGAAGGCCCATGCCAAGGCCATTTTCCTTCGTGGTGAAAAACGGATCAAAGGCTTTGTCTTCAATCGCGTCTCCAATTCCGGGACCATTGTCCTCAATCGAGATTTTCACGAAACCCTCGTCATCGCTTTCCGTTTGGATATGGAGCCGGTGTCCGTTGCCCTTTGACTCGGTCATGGCTTCGATACCATTGCGGGCAAGATTGATGATGAGCTGCTGAAGCTGCACGGTGTCGCCTTTGACCGGAGGCAGGTCGGCGGCGTAATCAACGTCAAGTTGAATGGCTTTGGACCGCAGCTCGTTCTCCATGAGCTCAATCGCTTCTTCCACGGCGTGGTTGACGTCGACGATCTCCTGATCGCTTTCAACATTTTGGATAAAGTCGCGGATGCGCCGGATAATTTCACCGGCCCGGGATGCTTGTTGGGACCCTTTTTCGAGAGCCGAAAATATTTGCTCCGACGGCGCCTCCCCCGATTGGAGCCTGTGCAGGCTGCCGTCCACATACGCCGCAATCGCCGCCAGCGGCTGATTAAGCTCATGGGCCAAACCGGTGGCCATTTCGCCCATGGTGCTGAGCCGGGTTACCTGGTTGAGCTGCAGCTGTTTTTCGCGGAGCTGATCCTCGGCCAGCTTTCTTTCGTTGATTTGGGTTTCCAGCTCCTCGGTGCGTTCCGCCACCCGCTCTTCCAACTGAGCTTTTTGCGCCTCGACCTCGTAAATGAGACCATTGAACGACGTCACCAGGTCTCTCAATTCCGCCGGCGCGCCGCTGGTCGGCACCTCCATGCTCCCCTGGCCTGACTCAGTGTGATAACGTCGGGCGGCCTCGGCGACGGATTGCACGGGATTGGCGATCAGCCCCGATAGCCACCAGCCCAACAAACTCGCCGCCAACAACGCGAAAATGACCACGCTGATCTGCGTCGCCAGATTTACCCGGGAGTCGGCGCGTAACTCGCTGATGGGCTGCGGCACCATTACGCCCCAGCCGGTCTCGGGCACCGTGGTAAACCCGGCGATCATGTCGGCTTCTTTAGCCGGGGAGTAAAATTGCGCGACGCCGGTTTTGCCCATCATCATCTCTTGCACGATAGACACGGCGGAAATGTCCTTGCGTTCCCGCCGCCATTGATCGTTCGGGTGAGCGATAACGTGCCCCATCCGGTCCACAATTGCCGCATGGCCCAACTCGCCAAAAGCGATGCTCGACTGCAACTCGACAAAGTAAGACGTATCCAGCTCTCCCAAGTACACATGTGATTTTATGTCCCGCGTCAGGAGATACATGGTCGGCTCGCCATTCCGATGCGCCACCACGTCGGAAAAGAACACCCGACCAGGATATTTTTTCGATTCCTCAATCAGCGGCAGGACAGCCTTGCGAACCTCTGCATTGATCTCCGGCGTGGCATTTTTGTCCAAGGGCGGTAAGCGCCCGAGGAGGGAGACGTCTTCGGAAATTCGCACGACCGATTTCAGGTTCAGGTTTTCCATGACCTGAATTTCAGCCAGGGTCTTGTCAGCGTCCTCGTGAACATGTTCCTCCACGTCGACAACGGCATGCAGGAATACGGCACGTAGGTCGCGAACATATCTGGAAAGGGCAAAGGTTACATTTCGGGCGAGCAGCAGGTGTTTCACCTCGGCCTCACGCACTTCGCGTTCATATGAATTCTGATCCAGCCATACGATCAAGGACACGGTCGGGATCAGCACCATCGCCATGGCGGATAAGAATATGAGAAGTCTGAGGCTTATCCGATCAAACATTGTATCGGCTGAATTCCCTACTTTGAGCGCCTGAGCCCATGGCCGTGATGCGGTACAACTGTGTTCTAACGAGGCCGCACGGTTTTATAACTAAGAAATAGGGGTAAACGCCCTATTTTCAAACAGATATCAGGATTTCCGCCCAATTCTGATGATTGCCATGGACCCGATGAGACAATAAATGAGATACTGATCCTTAGCTATTCATAATTGCCTTCAAAGGACCGCCGGAACATGACCAAGTATACTCTCATCTCACTCTTTGCTCTCGGGCTCCTCACTGTTCCCGGCCCGGCACAGGCAATCGAACTCAATCCGTTTTCGGCGATCAAAAGCGCTGTCGAGGCGGCGGTCGAAGACCGGAGTTCTGACGATATCGGCAAAGACCTCGCTATTAAGACCGAAATCACCGTCAAGGTCATCGACAAGATGGGCACCGATGTCATTTCCATCAGCGCCGACGTCTATGAGCAGGATGTGATGCTGACCGGCGCGGGGGAAAAGCCGGAGTTTAAAAAGCAGGCGGAAGAGCTCACCAAACAAGTCGCCGACANAGATGGATCAAGTCGCGGGGGAGAATTGTGTCGCCGACACTGTGATTGAGAGCAAGATCAACGCGCTGCTCCTGGATGCGAACGGCGTGAATGTCACCAATTTCAGATGGCGCTCGGTCGGCGGTAAAGTCTTCCTGTTCGGCCGCGCACTGTCTCAGGCTGAAAAGGACAAAGCCACCCGCGTGGTTAAAGATATCAAGAATGTCACCGCCGTTAAGAACCTGGCCAAGGTTAAGCCCAAGAGCTGATGGCTTATTCGTGTGCCGAGAGCCTTAGAGGCGATACCCAGTGTAACAATCCCGCCCGTCTGTACGGTTTTCCGTCATGAATAAATGCCGGGATATGGTGTTCTCTTAAGCATGACCGCCGATATTCCATTTTGCCCCCCACCCCATCCCCAACCGAGCACACCGCAGTTCACGGCGCCGGCGGGCGCCATAGATTGCCACGCCCACGTCTTCGGCCCGGAAAGTGCCTATCCCTTCTCCCCGGCGCGGGGCTATACCCCGCCGGATGCGCCGATCAACCGGTATCTGACGCTTTTGGACACGCTCGGCATTGCACGAGGCGTTCTTACCCAACCCAGTGTTTACGCCACCGATAACCAGGCCATGCTGGATGCCATTGCCGTGGCGGACGGACGGCTGCGCGGAGTCGTGGCGGTGGACGCCGATGCCTCCGACCGGGAGTTGGAGACCTACAACGCGGTCGGCTGCCGGGGCGTCCGGGTCAATCTGGCCGATCCCGGCGGCAACCCGTTCGATAGCTTTGCCGAACTCCGGCAATTTGCCGAGCGGCTAGCCCCCTTGGGATGGCATGTGGAGTTACTGATCCACGTGAACTCCTTCCCGGACTTGTATGAAACCTTGTCAGGGTTTCCGGTCCCCATCGTGGTCGGGCACCTGGGCTATATGAAACTACCGGAGACCGTCAATAATCCGGGCTTTCAGGAATTCTTGACGCTGGTGCGGGACGGCAATTGCTGGGTCAAACTGACCGGCACATACCGCATCACCGGCGAGGACGCGCCCCCTTACCCCGACGTGACACCCATTGCCCAGGCACTGATCGACGCCAATCCGGATCGACTGCTCTGGGGCACCGACTGGCCCCACCCCCATCATTATCGCGGCATGCCGGACGACGCCTATCTGTTGGACCAAATGACCGAATGGACGGACGCGGCGACACTCCATAAAATCCTCTGCGAAAACCCGGTCGCTTTATACGGGTTCGATTGATCCATGAGGTAAGCCATGTACGCTGTGATCTTCGAAGTCGATCCCAAGCCCGAGGGCAAACAGGAGTATCTGGACATCGCCGGTGAACTCCGCGCCGAGCTGGAGCGGGCAGACGGCTTTATCTCCATCGAACGCTTCGAAAGCCTGACCAACGAGGGGAAAATGCTCTCACTGTCCTATTGGCGAGACGAAGAGGCGATCAGGGCTTGGCGGGAACGGGTCAACCATCAACAAGCCCAGGCCAAGGGGCGGACGGAACTGTTCAACGGCTACCGGATCAGGGTCGCCGAAGTGGTGCGCGACTACACGATGGACGACCGCTCCGAGGCGCTTCAACCGCCGCCGGAAGGCCCATAGTCACCACGCGAAATTCCACAAAGAAATCTTGGCGAATTAGGCGCCAACTTGTTAGTATGTGCACCAAGTTAAGCTGTTCTTAGTATTAACGAAAATCGCCGGCACGTTCAGCCGGTATACTTCATCAACTGGGAGACATCTCATGATTCGTTTTTCCAAACTCGCATTGCTTTCCGGCGCGGCTGCGCTGGCGGGCTCCATGGCCGCCGGTTCGGCGTCCGCTCAGGAAGTAACCCTGAAATTCGCCAACTGGCTGCCGCCGGTCCACCACTGGACTAAGACGGCCCGCAACTTCTCCGACTCCATTGAAAAGGCGTCGGGCGGCAAAGTTAAAATTACCCTCGATAAATCCGCGCTGGCCAAACCTCCGGGACAGTACAAGTTGGCCACCAGCGGCGTCCGGGACCTGGTGATGCACGTGGCCGCCTACACGGCCGGTCAGTTCCTGTTCTATCGCATGGCTGAAATTCCCTTCGCCACGCCGAATGCGGCGACCGGCAGTGAGGGCTTCCACAAATGGTATGTGAAGCACGGCTTCGACAAGAAGGAATTCAAGGGCGCCCGTCTGGTTTCCGCCTTTGTGCATGGCCCCGGTCTGCTGCACAGCAAGAAGGAAATCAAAACCATTGAAGACATCAAGGGCGTCAAAATCCGCGTTGGCGGCGGCGGCGTGCTGATGGCTGAAAAGCTGGGCGCCGTGCCGGTTGCCATGTCGGCCACCAAAGCGCACGAAAGCCTGCAGCGCGGCACCACCGACGCTGCGTTCTTCCCGTTTGAAGCGGTTCATGGTTTCAAGCTGACCAAGCTGGTTAAGTACCACCTGGAAGTGCCGGGCGGTCTGTACACCACCCCGTTCATGGTCGCCATGAGCGGCAAAGCGTGGGATGGCCTGTCGGCTGACGCCCGCCGGGCGTTCGAAACCGCGGGCGGCTCCAATGGCGCCAAGCTGATCGGTCAGCACTGGGATGCCGCTGACGAAGTCGGCCGCAAGGGCGCGGTCGCCAACGGCAACGTGATCCAGACGATCTCCCCGGCCGAGAAAGAGCGTTGGTCGAAGGCGATCAAGGTGATCACCGACGAATGGATCGACAAAGCCAATAAAGCCGGCGAAAACGGACAGGCTTTGGTCGACGATCTGCGTAAAATGATGGGCGGCTAATCAGTCGATCATGGCTGATCAGTCTAAACATCCTCTGACAAACCTGAGCGAGCGAGTCACCTTGTGGCTCGCTCGAGCGGGTTCTGTCGGTCTGGCCCTGATGATGTTCCTCACATTGTTCGACGTCATCGGCCGGTCCTTCGATCATCCCATCACCGGCACCGTCGAGGTGACCGAGTTGATCATGGGCATGATGATTTATCTGGGCGTGGGCTACGCCACGTTTATGAAAAGCCATATCCGGGTCGATATCGTGATCATGAACTTCAGCACCCGGGTTCAGGCGTGGCTTGATTTCCTCACCGGGCTCATCGGCCTGGGCATCACCTTCCTGATTAGCTGGCAGTTGTTCAATCAGTCTGCGCTGAAAATGGCCAATGGGGAGACCACCCAGATTTGGGAGGTAAGCCTCTATCCGTTCGCCTATGTGATGGCGACCGCCAGCATCCTGATGGTCACGTCGCTTATCCTGCATATTGTCGTCAGCGCACGCGTCGCCCTAGGCATCGACAGCGCCGAGGGATATGTGAGCGACACCCCGGTCGCTTAGAAGTATAGCCGTCATGGATCCCATTACCCTTTCCATTATTGTCATGCTGGCCCTGTTCGCCCTCCTGGCGATCGGTCTGCCTATCGGTTTTTCCATGGCGGTTACCGGATTCGTGGGCAGCACAATTTTGCTGGGCGAACTGGACCCGTCTCTCTCCCTTTTGGGACAGACGGCTTACGAAACCACCATCACCTATAACCTGAGCGTGGTCCCCCTGTTCATTCTGATGGGGTATTTCGCGAGCAACTCCGGCCTTAGCGAGTCATTGTTCAAGGCCTGCAACACCTGGCTCGGCCACCGCCGGGGCGGGTTGGGCCTGGCAACCATCGGCGGCTGCGGCGCGTTTGCCGCAGTCTGCGGTTCCAGCCTGGCGACGGCGGCAACCATGACCCAGGTGGCGCTGCCGGAAATGAAGCGGTTTAACTACGCCGACAGTCTGGCCACCGGCACCATCGCGGCCGGCGGCACCATCGGCATTCTGATCCCGCCGAGCGTGATCCTGGTCCTCTACGGCATTCTGACCGAAACCAATATCGGCGATCTGTTCCTGGCCGGGTTTATCCCCGGCATTCTGACCGTGATCTTCTTCATGGCCACCATCTCGATCATCACCCGGATTTATCCCGACATGGGACCGCGCGGCGACAAGTCCACGGGCCGGGAGAAACTCATCGCGTTCAAGGGCGTGTGGGGCACCATCGTTCTGTTCCTGGTCGTGATCGGCGGCATCTATCTCGGCATCTTCTCGCCGGAGGAAGCGGCGGGCATCGGCGCGTCCGGCGCACTGGCCCTGGCCCTGATTGCCCGGACCATGACCTGGGCGGTGTTCATGAACTGCCTGATGGAGACGGTCCGCACCTCGGCCATGATCTTCACCATCCTGATCGGCGCCATCCTGTTCAATAACTTCCTGGTGCTCAGCGCCGTGCCCGACGCCATCGGCGAGTGGATCGGCGGCCTGCCCTTCTCCAACACGGTGATCATGCTGATCATCCTGCTGATCTACCTGATCATGGGCTGCGCGTTGGACTCCCTGGCGATGATCCTGCTGACCATCCCGATTTTCTTCCCGGTTGTCGCCGGCCTGGGCTTTGATCCGATCTGGTTCGGCATCATCGTGGTGATGGTGGTGGAACTGGGCCTGATCACACCACCCATAGGCATGAACGTGTTCATCATAAAAGGCATGGCGTCAGAGGTGCCGCTTGGCAGTATCTACAAAGGCGTCCTGCCGTTCGTGATCGCGCAGATACTGCTGATCACCCTGATTGTCATCTTCCCGGACATCGCTACCTGGCTGCCCAGCACCGCCCAGGATATTCAGGCCTTCTTCAAGTAAACCCGTCCTCGCCGTTAAGTGAATATTAGGGGCCTCAGACCTATAGCCTGATCAGGCTGTACGTTCGGAGGTTCCCATGCAAAAGCTGACCGACCCCCAATTCCTTCAGGAAATCTTTCTGGCGGCTAAAGACTGGCTTTTCTCCGAAGTGCTGGTGTTAAGCTCGCTCGGCCAGATCGTGGTGATCGTCGGCGCGTTTGTCCTGGCGTGGGCATTGCGCAGTCACGCTGAGAACCTCCTCAGAAAGCTCAACCGCTGGAAGGGCGTCGACAGCCTGATTTCCAAAGTGGCGGATACGCTGTCCCTGGTCACCCTGCCCTTCCTCTGGCTGGTTATTCAGTATATCTCCGGACTGGTGGCCGCATTTGCCGAATGGCCCCATCATCTGATTACGGTCACCGTCAGCCTGCTGACAGCCTGGATTATCATCGGCATGACCACCGTCCTGATCCGGGACAAGACCTGGTCCAAGACGGTCACTATCGTCGCCTAGACCATCGCGGCGTTGAACATCGTCAATTTGCTGGATCCGACTATCGCCTTCCTCGACAGCCTGGACATGACCTTGGGCGAATTGCGGATTTCAGCGCTGACCGTTATCAAGGGCATGATCTCCCTGGCCGTGCTCCTGTGGCTCTCGACCCTGTCGTCCCGCCTCGTCGAGCAGCGCATCCATGCGATGCCGAACCTGACCCCCTCCATGCGGGTGCTGTTCACCAAAATCCTGAAAATTGTTCTGCTCATCATCGCCATTGTGGCGGCCATGAGCATTGTCGGCATTGACCTCACCGCCTTCGCCGTCTTCTCCGGTGCGCTGGGCGTTGGTGTCGGCTTAGGCCTGCAGAAGTCCATCTCGAACCTATTCACCGGGATGATGATCCTGATGGACAAATCCATTAAGCCGGGCGACGTGATTGAAGTCGGTCAGACCTACGGCACCATCTCGTCGCTGGGCGGACGCTATGTCTCGGTGATGACCCGGGACGGGATTGAACACATCATTCCGAACGAGCTGATCATTTCCGAGACCGTGATCAACTGGACCCGGTCCAACAGCAATGTGCGCATACGCCTGCCCATCGGTGTCGACTACAAGACCGATCTGATCCACGCGATCGAGGTGGCGGTCGAAGCCGCCGGCCAGATCGACCGAATCTTCAAATCACCGGAACCCCGCTGCCTGTTGCGCGGCTTTGGCGACAGCGCGATCGATCTGGAACTCCGGGTCTGGATCAGCGATCCGGCCAACGGCGTCGCCAACGTCTCCAGCGAGGTGCTGCTGGAGGTGTGGAAGGCATTCCGGGATGCCGGCATCGACATGCCGTTCCCGCAGCGGGATATCCACATCAAGTCCGGCGGATTTGAACCGTCAGGCCAGATCATCGTCGAAGCGGCCTAGTCTCCCGTCCCCACCAGGACAAACGGCGCCCAGAAAACCGGGTGGGCGAAAACGGGCTGTTCATCATTTTGCACGGCCTGCATGGCGACCTTTAGAGCCGCCGCCCGGCTGCCGGCGCTTTCTACATTGGAAATCATTCCCGTTGTCAGTTTCGCCGCCGCCTGCGATGACACCGGCCAGTGACTGACCAGTAATCCCCGTGCGCCCGCGTGAAAAAACGAGCGCGTCAGACCGGACAGCGCCGCCGCACCAGGAGTCCCGTCGGAGGCCGCCGTATTGCAAGCCGACAGGATGACCAGATCGGCATCCAGCTTTAACCGGGCGATCTCACTGGCGGTCAGAAGCCCGTCATCTTCCTTGCTCGACTCATCGGGGGGCGTCAGGACCAGCGCCGGCTCCCCCAGTTCGCCGATATCTCCGGCCACCAGCCCGTGGGTGGCAAAGGCGATGACCCTGGTATCAAC
>JAYQGD010000073.1:0-9159 GCA_038140415.1 Rhodospirillaceae bacterium | reverse complement strand
GCCAGGAGATCGTCTATCAGGGCAAGGACCTGACGACGGGCCACGGGCTGGATGATCTGCCCATCCCGATTTCCACGCCGGGCTGGGACAATGCGCCCTATACCTCCGCGTCGCACTTCATCACCA
Source organism: Rhodospirillaceae bacterium (assembly GCA_038140415.1). GTDB lineage: Bacteria > Pseudomonadota > Alphaproteobacteria > Rhodospirillales > UBA2165 > JAYPHU01. The sequence goes on along the minus strand of JAYQGD010000073.1, from coordinate 9,033 downwards.
AGGACCCGGAAACCGGGGTGCAGAACGTCGGCACCTACCGCGGTCAGGTGAAGGCCCCGGACCGGTTGGGCATGAATACCTCGACCGAGCTTCGCACCGGCGGCTACATCAACTGGCTCGCCTGGAAAGAACGGGGCGAACGGATGCCCTGCGCGGTGGTCATCGGCTGTCCGCCGGTGGTCTCTTACGCCTCCGTCCAGAAGGTGCCCGAGGGCATCGATGAGATCGCCGTCGCCGGTGCACTGGTGGGCGAACCCATCGACGTGGTGCCGGCCAAGACCGTCGACCTGATGGTCCCGGCGGAAGCGGAAGTGGTGATTGAAGGCTATGTGGATACGGAGTTCCTCGAACCCGAGGCCCCCTTCGGCGAATCCCACGGGCATGTGAACCTACAGGAATATAACGGCTTTATGGACGTCACCGCGATCACCCGGAAAAAAGACGCCATCATCACGTCGTGGGTGAGTCAGGTGGCGCCCAGCGAGTCCAGCGTCATCCGCCGCTTCGCCTATGAAGCGCGCAATCTGGCCTATCTTCGAGACACGCTCGGCATCAAGCAGGTGATCACCGTTAAGGCCCACGAGCCGCTGACCTCTCTGCACCGGGTGCATGCCATCGTATTCGAGCACGGGGCATCCCATACCGAGGTCTGGCGGGCGCTCTATGGATTGTCCGGCTACCGCCAGTCGGAAGGCAAGTGGATCATCGCGGTCAACGAGGATATCGACGGCTCAAACGCGGACGCGCTGTTCTGGGCCATGGCCTACCGCTGCAAACCCCAGCATGATGTGCAAATCCTCAAACATCAGGATGCGGGCCACGGGCCGCGCAGCATGGTCGACCCCGAGGACGCGTCCGTGCTGGTGGATGCAACCTTGAAAGAAACCTATCCGCCGATTTCCCTGCCGAAGCGGGAGTTCATGGAGCGGGCGGCGGAGATTTGGAAAGAGCTGGGTATGCCGGAACTGTCGCCGCAAGCCCCCTGGTACGGCTATGACCTGGGCGAATGGACCGAAGAGTTTGAACAGATGGCCGAGTGCGCGGTGCACAGCGACTATTGGCAGACCGGTCAGATCCTCGCGCAACGGCGGCGCAGCGACGTTCACATGAACGCCGAAGTGCGTACGGTCGACGATAAGGAAGAAGACTAGGCTTATTCGGCGGCGGCCGGCTCGACCGTCCACTTGGACGCGAATACCGCGACCGGATCGGGAAAGCCCTTCATTTCCCTGGTGCCCCGATTGTCGAACTTCATGGCTTTACCCCGGCAGATAGACGCCACAACCTCGGACACCATCACCTCGCCGGTGGCCGCGATGGCGCAGATACGGGCCGCCATTTGAACGGCGGAGCCGAAGATATCGTTTTCCTCCCGCACGGGTTCACCGGCATTAATACCGATGCGGACCCCCATCGGGTCGTCCTTGCGGGCCAGGTTGAAGTTCTCGACACCGCGCTGGATCGCATTCGCCGCCTCCACCGAGTTGGTCACCCCGTCGAAGGACGCCATGATGCCGTAGCCCAGATGTTTGATTTCCTTGCCGCTGAACCGGGTGATGGCGGCGCGGACGATCCGGTTGTGGGCGCGGAGGACATCCTGGGCTTCCGCGTCACCGGCTTTCTGTGTCAGCTCGGTGTAGCCCATGATTTCCGTGAACATGATAGCGATGGTTTCCGCCTCACTTTGACCGGACGCCTTTTCATCCTTTTTGTTCCATTCCTTCAGCGCCTCGATCAGCATGCCGGGCGCGGAGCTATCGCCATTGAGCTGCGCCTGCATGGCTTCCCGGCCCTTTTCGATCATCGCCATGTATTTGGGCACGCGGAAATATTCGTCATAGTCATCAACGAACTTCTGCGCCTGGGGCGGCTTCGCGCCGACAACTTCCATGGAATCCCGGATGATTTGTTTCAATTCCAATTCGGTGATGTCCTCCGTCGCGCCGATCACGTCGCAGGCGCCGGTGGCAAACAAAACAAAACCGAACTTGTTGAACATATCCATTTTCATGTTGGCGGCATGCGCGGACGACGCACAGCCCTGCATGAAATCCACCACTATCCGCTGAATCTTCACTGCGGCCGGGGACAGGGAGTGCTTCTCTTCGGGCGTAATATCTTCGAGGGTCTCGACCTCGCCCTCAGCTTCGTGTTCTTCCTGCTGCTGGCGCAGGCGTTCCTGCTGGCGCTTATACGCCGCCATCTGGTGCGGACTTAGCGCCGGACCATCAAGGGTTTTCTGCCACAGCTTCTTTTCTTCGGATTCAAAATCCTCAGCCCGGAGCTGCCCGGTCAGCAGCTTCAATAGACCCACGAACAGCCCGCCGCTGGAAACAACGGTCGGCCTACTCGGTCGGTGTGAGGATCCATTACTCATAACACGGCTATTCCCTAGTGCACCCCGGTTTTAACCGAGGAAACGACGACTAACCCACCATCGCGCAAAAGCCGGTCTTTTTGACCGATTATTATTGTCGTGCCGTTAAAATTGTCTGTGACATCACAGTCACTTACGGCTTTTTTAGCGCCTTTACTTTTGGAAATCAACAACATGCCTACGTACTTCCCACAAGCATTCTCGACGTAACGGCCCAAAATCGCAAATGAACGGCGGTCTTGCAGTGATTTCGGTCACTTTCCTACGCGAATATTCACTGACCCGCCTTCTGCCCGTAAAACGCAAAATTCGGTGTTTTCAGTCTTTAAAATCGGATCATTTGCCGGGAGATCACGATTGCCCGACCCGAATGCGAACGGTACCATTTGATATTGAATTGAGGCTGGCCCTACAGCCAACAAGGCCAAAGCCTAAAGGGAGTGACACATGTTTTTCAGGTCCAGTAACAAAGACCGGCCGTTCCATTGGGGGCCCTATCCCTTGGAGCGTCTGCCCCGCGACGCAAGCATCACTGATGTGGAGACGAACAAGCCCCCGGTGGCGAAACCCGCGGCTCCTGCGGTCCCGGCGGACAATCCCTTCGCCGTGGCGGTCGATAAATACGCCCGGATTTTCCGGGAGCAGGGCAAGGTCGATCCCCTGCCGCCGAAAGCGCCGGTGCCGGACGATCTGGCGCGCCGGACCCAGGACATCAAGGGCGCCGGATATTTCCTCGACGCCTCCCAGATGGGCATTTGCAAATTGCCGGCGAACGCCTGGTACGAAGGGGCGACAGCGTCGAACCATGACCATGCCATTGTCATCATGGTGGCCCATGGCCGGACACCGGAAGAAGACAATCTCGCCCACAAATGGGTGAAGGGCCAAGAAGGCATCGGCGCCCGGCTGCGCGCGCTCGAAATCGCCATCGCCATCGGCGAGCATATTCAATGGATGGGCTTTTCCGCCAAAGCCCATGATCTAGAAACCGGTGATGTGGATATGGACCGGCTGACCGTGCTGGCCGGTCTCGGCATCCGGGACGGCGACAAGATCGTGAACCCCTATCTGGGTGATAAGTACGAAGTGGCCGTGGTCACCATGGACTATCCCCTGGCGACCGATACGCCGCTTTCGGCGCGGGCGCGGAACGGCAAAGGCTTCGGCTATTGGATCGGCGCCGGCGGCGCGATCCCCGGTCTGGAATGGAACCGGCGCGCCGGCCGCAAGACGCACATGAGCAACTTCCCGTTGGAACAAGTTGACCGGGTCGACAAGCCGACCACGCTTATTTTTGAAGACGAAGTGCCCAAGGTCTCCAAGCGGGCCGAGTTCTTTGAACGGGCCGCGCGCGGCGATCTGGGCCAGAAGTCCCAGGTTGAACGGTCCCGCTTTGCCTTCAAGCACCCCTTTGCCCAGGCCATGGTCAGCCTGATCAAGAGCATGGTGCCGGAACAGGGTGGTGAGACATCGCCTGTCCAGCCCGGCTACGAGGATGCGGAGGCCAACACCAAAGCCTTGAAGTCGCTATCTTATTATCTCGGCTCCGAGATGACCGGCATCTGCGAAATTCCGGACTACGCCTGGTACTCCCACCGCAAGGACGGAACCGAAATCAAACCCTACAACAAGTACGCCATCGTAATGCTGATCGATCAGGGCTACGAGACCATGGAAGGCGCGTCGGGCGACGATTATATCTCCGGCGCCCAGTCCATGCGGGCCTATATGCGGGGCGCGGAGATCGCCGGCGTGATCGGCGAGCTGTTCCGGTCCTTGGGCTATTACTCCCGCTCTCAGACCAACGCGGACTCCGAAGTGCTCCACGTGCCGGTGACCCTGCTGGCGGGCCTGGGCGAGCTGAGCCGGATCGGCGAGGTGATCCTCAACCCGTTTATCGGCCCCCGGCTCAAGACCGTGGTGCTGACCACCGATATTCCCCTGGTGCCGGACACGCCCATGGATTTCGGACTGCAGTATTTCTGTTCCAACTGTTGGAAGTGCGCGCGGGAATGCCCGTGCGACGCCATTTCCTGGGGCGACAAGGTGATCTTCAACGGCTACGAGATGTGGAAGCCGGACGTGGAACGCTGCACCCGCTACCGGGTGACCAATCCCAAGGGTCTGGCCTGCGGGCGCTGCATGAAGACCTGCCCGCTGAACAAGGTGGTGACCTGGGAAGGGCCGATCGCCACGCGGGTTGCTTCCTGGTGCGGGGTGAACGTGCGCTGGCTCAAACCGTTGCTGGTGCCCATCGCCGTAAAACTGGACGATGCTCTCGGCCACGGGGTGCGAAACCCGGTCAAGAAGTGGTGGCTGGATATGGAGATCGTCGACGGCAAATGCATCGATCCGCCCAAGGGTGTCAATCAGCGCGATCTGAACCTGGATCACAAGATCGATCCGGCGGAACAGAAGATGGCCTACTACCATGCCAACGCCATGCCGCCGCCGGATGCGGCGAACCCAGTGGATGTCGACCGCAAAGCAGCCCTCAAGGCCAAGGAGTTGTTGGAAACCCCGGCCGAAGCTTTGGCCCGTCGTGCGGCTGGAAAACCCAAACCGGCGCACTATAATCCGACGCCGGCTCTGGGCACCGGGATGGATGCGGAACATGCCTCCGCCAACGCCATCTGGGACAAACCTCGGGGCCAGGAAAACTAAACCTTACTGCCTGCGAGTAGCCGAGAATGAACGACGTTGTAGCACCAGTCCCGTTGGTGGAGGTCACCCGTGGCGATGTGGTGGAAAGCATCCACTACGGCCATGTCGCCGTCGCCAACTATAAGGGCGAAATCCTGAGAGGCGCGGGGGACATCAACACCATTACCTACCCCCGCTCCGCCATGAAGCCGATCCAGGCCCTGGCGCTGATTGAGTCCGGCGCGGCGAAGGCCTTCAACCTGGACCCCAAACATATCTGTCTGGCCTGCGCCTCCCACTGGGGAGAGCCCTATCATATCGACGCGGTCCGGAACTGGCTGGGCATGATCGACTGCACCGAAGATCACCTGACCTGCGGTCACGACTTCCCCATCAACGTAGAGGAGATGGAGAAAATCCTGGCCGCCGGCGGTAAGCGCGAGAGGATTTATCACAATTGCTCCGGCAAGCATGCGGGGTTTCTCACCGTCGCCCGGCACTTAGGCCACGATCTGGATTACGGTAATTTTGATCATCCCGTGCAGAAGACCTACCGGGAGAACCTGTCGATCCTGATTGATCAGGATGCCGACGGATTGGACTGGGGCATCGACGGCTGCACCCTGCCGGCGCCGGCCCTGCCGTTGGGCTTGATGGCGACGGCGTTTGCACGGCTCTCCGCGCCGAGCGTCCTGGAGAACGCCAAGAAGATGGCCGCGCTGACCCTTTTCGACGCCATCGCTCAGGAGCCCAATTATCTGTGGGGCACAAATGGTCCCGGCAGTGACATCACACGCCTGACCCGCGGCCGGATGATCGCCAAGATCGGTGCGGAAGGCTATATGGCCGCCGCCGACCGCCAAAGCGGGCTCGGCATCGCGCTCAAGATCAGCGACGGCGCCCGGCGGCCTGTTTGCGTTGCGCTGATCGGCGTATTGGAAGAGCTGTGCATGCTGCACGACAGCGAGATCAAGGCGCTGGAAATGCACCGCCGTCCGCCCGTCGCCAATTCCGGCGGAGAGATCGTCGGCGAACTGCGCGCCGCGTCAAAAATTCTCGATTAAGCGGAAGACTTAACTGGTCAGTTCCGGATCGGCGAGGATGATATCCAATTCCTCCCGGCTTTCCTCGACGCACTTTTGATGGAACGCGACCGCCTCCGGATCCAGCTTATCGGCAATCTCCTGCACGAAGCTCGGCCGTTCGCGCATCCGTTCCAGCCAAGCCGTATAGGCCGGCCGGTCCGCGTGCAGCATGCCGAAGCCCATGACATCCAGCCGGTGCAGATAGGGCACCAGACCGGTATCGGCGAGGCTGAACTCCTCACCCGCCAGCCAGGGGCCGGTATCCTGCAATGAGGCATCCAGCTCCTTGATCAACCGGCGATAACGTTTCAGCGCGATGGGGATCAACGGCGACTTCACCCCTTCCTCCACCAGGGACTTCTGGCGGCGCATGGCGATGGGATTCGGGTTCGCATCGAAAAAAGCCTGCATTTCTTCCGGCGTCTTGGACCGGTAGATCACCCGGAAAACCAAACCGACATTGAGGCTGTTGATGGAATGGCTGATCCAGCTCACGGTCTGTTCGGTCTGCCAGCGCATCCGGGCGCGGCCCCGGGCGGTCGACGGCTTTAACGGCGGGTCGGGAAACTTGTCGTCCAGATATTCGCAGATCACCGTGGATTCGACGAAGGTTTCTCCGTCATCGACCAAGGCCGGCACCTGAGCGTTCGGATTAACCTTCTTGTATTCAGGATCGAACTGATCCCCTTTTTGCAGGTCCAGGATACGGCTCTCGAACTCGAGACCTTTCTCCGCCAGGACCAGGCGGACCTTCTGCGCGTTCGTCGAAAACGGATTGTCGAACAGGATCAGCATGGCTGTCATCCCCTATATAGAAACTCATGACGGGAGAGTGCATCGCTTGAAAACGTCTGGCAATGCACTTTCGGCTAGGAATCTCAGCCGGCCAGACCGTCCGGAAAAATATCATCCAGGATCGCGGCCATGATCTCATCCAGGGGCCGCTTGGAGGGCTGGTCGCCGAAACAGAAGGTGGGCACGTCATCGTGCCCGGCGAACGGATCATTGTGTTTCAGATCATCCTGATTGAGAAGCCTGACCCCCGCCTTGTACGCTGTCGCCACCGGCGCGCGGGCGATCATCAGCTTTCCCGCCCCGGTCTCCACCGGCCCGTTCGCCGTGGAGAAAGCGATGGGAACCAAATCTTCGCGCTGAGCCGCATACGCGTCATTGAGAAAAAACTCGTAGACCGCTTCGGTCACTGTCGGGTACCAGGGATTGAACAGATCGTCGGCGATGATCACGCCGTGGGGCGCGAGGACACTGCCGGCCAGGGCAAGATCGCTCAAGACCGCTTCCTTCCCATGGTCGCCATCGACACTGAACAGACGGACGTTGTTACCGCCGCATAAATTCGCCAGATCGGCCGTACTCATAGAGAGGCTGTCGCCGACTTCCAGTTTATAGCGGTCCGGCGCAAACCCGAACTTCGCCATATTGGCGTGAAAAATATCGAGATCATCCGTGTTGCTGCCGACGGGAGAGCCGAACACATCCACGCCGACACCGATCTCATCATCGCGGAGCCCGTGGCAGAGCAGCAGAAACGTCTTCCCCCGGAACACCCCGATCTCGGCCACCGGCCCCCGGACGTCCCAATGATCCTGCAACTCGATCAGAGACCAGATGACCGCCAGTGATCCCGACTGCAGCATGCCGTGAATGTCGTTCACGCCGGCCGTGGCATAGTAATGGAGCGCCTGTTTATCCATGGGTCCACTATACGCCGGAACTGATAAACAAAAAGCTGACAGCGGGCCGGCAGGGGCCTAGGATTTTCACCAACCACTGACCACAAACAGGAACGCTGATATGGCCGATCCACTTAAATCTCCCGCGATTGATCCCATGACCATCGAAGCCGGCGCCGGGACGCTCTATCCGGTCCATCTGGACTGTCCGGCGGAAACACGGATCAAACGTCGCCTGGGTGACGCTCTGGGCCTCACCAAATTCGGCGTGAATCTGAGCATCCTGCCGCCGGGCGCCTGGTCGGCCTTCCGCCATTGGCACGAACAGGAGGACGAGTTCGTCTATATTCTGGAGGGCGAGGCCACCCTGGTGACCGATGCCGGCGAGCAGATTTTAGGCCCGGGCTCGGCGGCCGGCTTCCCCGGCGGCAAGGCCGACGGTCATGTGCTCAAGAACAACAGCGAAAATAATGTGGTGTATCTGGAGGTCGGCAACCGGTTCGACGACGAAGATGTCCATTATCCGGACGTTGATCTGCACCTGGAAAAGCGTCCGGGCAAACGGCAGTACTATGACAAAAATGGAAACCCGCTGGAGGGCAAGCCACCGGCGTGAGGAAGATCAGCGCCGTCGGCGGCCGGTGAATTCCTTGACGAACGCCTGCTTGTCTTCTCCGTCGTCAAACATGTCCTTGTAGTTGCGGGCGTTCAGATTGTCGTCCATATCTTCCAGGGTCAGACCCCACTGATGTTTACAATTTTCTTCCAGCCAGTTTTCGATCAGCCGGAAGGAGTCGTTGGTGCGAAAGATCATACCGAACTTCCAGCCTCGCCGTTCCGCTGACTGCCGCCCATATTTGACGGGCGGGCCATCATCCCCGCCATCCGGTGAGCGCCGGTCATGAAATTCGTTGTCGGCCATTTAGGAACTGATCCGTTTCGTCTTACTGTGGATTAACCCGAGCATGATGGCACAACAGGCCCCTATTCAAGCAATGATATAGATCACAAAATTAAATAAACCCTCACGAGCAGTCGTGCACCTCATGTGAAAAACGCGGAATCCCATGCTGAGAGTCGCTTTTCTTGAATTTATCTGCTAAGATTCATATCTAATCGGGAGAGTCAGGCTGGATCGGGATAGAACGTCCCTGGGCCGGGGCTCCCGGAGAAAGACAGATTGAGATGCGACAGGAGGTCGCGATCCAATGACCGTCGAAGCGTTCAGTTCGACAGC
>JAYQGD010000072.1:0-9187 GCA_038140415.1 Rhodospirillaceae bacterium | reverse complement strand
ACATTATTCAGTATTACCACGACTGGCTGGACAAGGACGGCTATCCGTTCTGGTCGTTCTGGGAGCACATCCGGTCCTGGTGGGATATCCAGGATCTGCCGAACGTCAAACTGATCCACTTCTCGGCGCTGAAAGATGACATGCCCGGCGAAATTCGAGATATCGCGGCGTTTCTCGAGATCCCCATCGACGAGGCCAAATGGCCGGATATTCTGGAGCATTGCAGCTTTGACTATATGAAGGCCAACGCGACGCCGAGTGTGCCGTTGGGCGGCGCGTTCTGGGACGGCGGCGCGGAGACGTTCGTGCTCAAGGGCGTCAATGGCCGCTGGCGGGATATGCTGTCCGACGAAGAAAGCCAAAAATACGAAGACATGGCGCTGAAGGAACTGGGCGAAGAATGCGCCCACTGACTGAAGACCGGCCAGTTTCTCTGAGCCGGCGTCTTGCCGGTACTCCCGTAGCTCTTTAATAACAAACGCATAGACCCTCATCGGACCATTTCCATGCCCGCCAAGACCGCCAACCTTGTCACCGTTAAACATCGGGTCTCCACCGACCAGCGGGTCGCCGCCAATAAGCATCTAAGCGGCGTGCTGTGGTTTACCGGCCTGCCTGGTTCCGGCAAATCGACGCTTGCTGTTGAAGTAGAGCAGCGGCTGTTCGAGAAGGGCTGGCAGGTCTATGTGCTGGACGGGGACAATGTCCGTCAGGGGCTCAGCGCTGATCTGGGGTTCTCGCCCGAAGACCGGACGGAAAACATCCGCCGTATCGGCGAGATGGCGGCGCTGTTTGCCGACGCCGGTTTCGTGGTGATCACGGCGTTTATCTCGCCGTACCGGGCTGACCGGGAACTGGCGCGGAAAGCGTCGGGCGAGCGGTTCCATGAAATTCATATCGCCGCCGATGTGAACGTCTGCGAAGACCGGGATCCCAAAGGCCATTACGCCCGGGCCCGCGCCGGCGAGATCGAGGACTTCACCGGCGTCTCCGCGCCGTACGAAGCGCCGGACACGCCGGAATTCGCCGTCGATACGGCCACTCAATCGGTGGACGAAAGCGTCGCCGACCTGATGGTTTATATCGAGAAGACGTTCAGCCCTTAGCTCTGCAACCAGGTGCCAGGCACCTGATGGTTGGGCCCTAATTAAAAGCCCCCATCCGGCCCTTCGGGCCACCTTCCCCCGCGAGGGGGGAAGGCGCTTTTTCCCCGGAGCACTACACAAACCCCTCCCCCCTTGCGGGGGAGGGTGCGGGGTCCAGCTCGTCTGGACAACGCGGGTGGGGGGGGATGGGCTGGAATTTAGCTAAAAATTCCCGATACCCAGCTCATGGGCGCGACGCCGAACAGGCTTTCGTGTACGACTAAAATCAGCAGATAGAGGCCGATCCCGCCCAAAACCGGCAACCAGCCGATCTCCCGCCAGTTGGCGGTTGTGCGTTTGCCGATGATAGCGGCGAAGGGGATGTAGGAGGTCTGCGCCGTAAAGGCATCCCAGTCCGCACCCAATAACCTCGCGCGCCGCTTATCGATCAGGATCGGACCCAAAAGCGCCAGTATGGCCATGGCGCCGAAAAAGATGATGGAGGCCGCGTCGCCGTTGGCCGCCAGATGCAACAGGGCCCAGATGCCGATCCCCCACATCATCGGGTGCCGGGTGATGCGAAAGATACCCCTGGGCCCGCCCGATAGGTCCGGGGCGCCGCCGGTGGCCATGGTTGGGTTCTTCGGCGTCAGCGACGCGACCACGAAGATACAGACCGGGAGCATGAGCGACAGCGAGAGATGCTTGACGCTGGTGGGCGCGAACCAGACCTCGTGATAGGGCGCGGCATTGAACGCCAGGATCATCCACGCCAGCGCGGCGGCCATCAGGAGAGAATACAGCCCCAGAAACGGCCCCTCGCCGAGCTTGGCGACAATGGGATCGCGGACCGGCTTGGTGGAGAGGACCATATGCCCGCCGGTAAAGGCGACGGACGCCAGGATGAAATGAGAGATACCGCCGGTCATGTTACGACCCCGGCCAGTTTAAACGTCCGGCACGTCGATTTCGTGCTGGGCGCAGGCGGCGGTAACCGTGTTCTGCAGCAGACACGCGATGGTCATCGGGCCGACGCCGCCGGGCACCGGCGTGACGGCGGAGGCCACTTTCATCGCCTGGTCATAATCCACGTCGCCGCAAAGCTTGGCCTTACCCTCTTTATCCGGGGGCAGGCGGTTCATGCCCACGTCGATGACAACGGCGCCTTCCTTGATCCAGCTTCCTTTGACCATTTGCGCCCGGCCGACGGCGGCGACCAGGATATCGGCGCGGCGGCATTCTTCTTCCAGGTCCTTGGTGCGCGAATGGGCGATGGTGACCGTGCAGTTCTCCCGGAGCAGCAGCGCCGCCATCGGCTTGCCGACGATGTTGGAGCGGCCGACGACGACGGCCCGCTTACCCGACAGGTCGTCGCCCATCTGATCCTTGATCAGCATGACACAGCCCAGGGGCGTGCACGGCACCAGCCCGTCCGCGCCGGTGGCCAGCTTGCCCGCGTTGATCACATGAAAGCCGTCCACGTCCTTCATCGGGTTGATTTTGGCCAGCACGGCTTGTTCGTCGATGTGATCGGGGAGCGGCAATTGCACCAGGATGCCATTCACGGAATCATCGCCGTTGAGGCCCTCGATCAGCGTCAGAAGCTGCTTCTGGGTGGTCTCCGCCGGCAGCTTGTGCTCCAGGCTCTTCATGCCGGCTTCCACGGTCATCTTGCCCTTGTTGCGGACATAGATTTCGCTGGCCGGGTCCTCGCCCACCAGCACCACGGCCAGGCCCGGCGTGAGATTATGGGCGTCCTTGAGTTCCTTGACCTGATCGGCGATGCGATGGCGCAAATTCTCGGCAAACGTTTTTCCGTCGATGCGTGCGGCTTCCGCCATGGGATGTTCCCTCGTTAGATGACAGTGATGGGTTTTTTGTCCGGCGTCGGCTTAAAAGTGCCCGCCGTATTCCCGCATCAGATTGCGGATGAAAAAGATCAGCAGGATCACGATGATCGGCGAGACGTCGATCCCGCCCAGGTTCGGGATAAACTTCCGGAACGGCCGCAAGACGGGCTCGGTGATCCGATAGAGAAAATCCCCGATCATGTAGACAAACCGGTTCGACGTGTTCACCACGTTGAACGCCACCAGCCAGCTCAGGATCGCCGAGATGATGATGCACCAAACATAGAGGTTCAGGATGGTGTCGATGAGGATCAATAAGGACTGCATGGAACCCTATTTATACTGATTGCGGATCGTGTCCAGACCCTAAAGTCATACCGATATTCTGGCAAGTTTCATGAGAACGGCGGAAGGTCAGTCACTACTTGACAGAGTCCGGGTCCCGACACATTATCCCGCACCTTTGCCACCCGGCATACCAAGACCGACCGGGCCGAGATGGGGCCGTAGCTCAGTTGGGAGAGCGTCGCGTTCGCAATGCGAAGGTCAGGGGTTCGATTCCCCTCGGCTCCACCACTTTTCTTTCAATCACCGAAGTCGCCTCGGGATATTTGCCTGCCCCTTGCCTTCATCCGCTTTAGCTGCTGGAACTAAGTACAGCCACCTACCCATTTAATCCCGGCCTCAAACTAACCGGCAAGTTCGGCGATTGGTGTCCTTAAGCTGACGTTGTCATTAAAATACCAGATGTATAATTTAGGCCGCCTTGTTAGGTAGCCTGCGCCATTTCTGTGAATTCTGAGGGAGATCAGATGACTTCAACTGACCTATTGCAGCAGGCGATAGCTCTCCATCAGTCGGGCAAACTAGATGACGCTTTACGGCTCTATGATCAGGTGATCTCTGTTGATCCTGACAACGCCGACGCGCTGCATTTATCTGGACTTGTCCATCATCAGTTGTGGCAGAACGAGCGCGCTGCAAGCCTGATTGGTCAGGCAGTTAGCCGGCGACCGGATAGTGCGTTGTATCTAAACAACTATCTTATCGTTTTAAATGAACTAAGGCTTTTTTCCGATGCCGTTACGGTTGCCCAAAAAGTAACTGAGCTGGATCCTGGTAATGGCGCCGGCTGGTATGGCCTGGGTGTGTCTTTGGCTGGATTGGGAAATTATCCCGAAGCGCAGAAGGCCATCAGTCAAGCCGTGAGTATTGAGCCCCAGAATCCTCTGTATCTAAATCTGCTGGGGAATTGTTATCGTGGTCTCAATCAAGATGAACTTGCAATTTCTTCGTTTCGCAAGGCTGTTGCTGCACAATCGGATTATTTCTTGGCGGCGTTGAATTTGGCCGACACCCTTCTTGCGACGGGCGATTTAGACGAGGCACAAAGCATTTGCGATGCTGTGTTGGTACAGGTTCCCGATCATGAACTGCCCTATTTGATTAAAGGAGGTATCGCTTTACGGCGTTCGGACCATCGTGATGCCGAAGAACTCTTCCGGATGTCAGTCGATCTTGCGCCCGAGGATACACGGGGTTATTTGGGATTGGCCGGCGTACCCAACATTACCGGTAAATTTGCAGATGCATTGGATATCCTCCAAAAAGCTGAAATGATCGATCTCGAAAAAGCTGCAGTTAAACAGCAGCAGGGATCGCTACTGTTGCTGCTTGGGCATCATGACGAAGCGGCGGCAAAACTACGCGAAGCTATAGCGCTCGATCCGGATATCGCCAGTGCCTATTTCGAATTGGTACAGTTAAAAAATAATTCTTTAAGCCAGGAAGAGTTTGCTCACGTCCGGCGGATGACCAATCGCGATGAACTGCCCGAGGTTAGCCGCTCTGTCGCTGCTTTTGCTTGCGCCCATATTGAAGAAAAAAGTGGGAGCTATGATGAAGCATTCGTCCACCTAAAACTAGCCAATGAGTTAAGGTTGAAGGTGTTGAATCGGGCTGGGCATTCTTTTGACCCAAGCAGCCATGAAAAATTTATAGATCGAATCATGTCAGTCTTTGAAAATATTACCCTGCCTTGCGGAAACAATAGTGATGTCCCGGTTTTCGTACTCGGATTGCCTCGCTCGGGAACCACACTGGTTGAACGCATTATCAACAGTCATTCGGCTGCCTTTGGGGCGGGCGAACTTACGGAATTTAAGAAACTGAGTGATCAGATTTTAATCGAAAAGGGCCGGTACCCGGATGGTCTCTCCCAGTTCGCGGAGGGTGACGCCGGAAATTTGGCCTATCAGTACTTGAAGCATCTTACATTTCAGGCACCGGATGCTCGGAGGATTGTGGATAAGAATCCGTTTAATTTCCTTCACCTCGGGTTGATTCACGCAGTATTCCCGAACGCTAAAATCATTCATTGCCGGCGTAATTTGATGGATGTGGGGCTGTCAATTTATATGCAGAATTTTGCCGACCCCTTGCCGTGGACGAATGAGCTGGAAGCTATTGGTGAATATATAAAACTGTATGAGCGGTTAATGGCGTTCTGGCGGGATAGCTTAAATATCAAGATTCTTGAGGTTCATTACGAAGAACTGGTTACCGACCTCGAAACTTACTCTCGACAAATAATCGATCACGTTGAACTGGAATGGGAAAGTGGTTGCCTGGATTTCTACAAAATAGAGGGAGGGGTGCAAACAGCGTCAACCGCCCAGGTGCGCGAGCCGGTCTATACGCGATCCATTGGGAAGTGGAGAAACTACGAGACACAGCTTCTGCCCCTAGCGAATATTCTCCAAACATAGGTTCCGCCCAGGGAGAATTTTGAGAATTGCGAGCGTGGGTGGAACGTGCTCAATCAAGATCGAAGCCTCTGATGGCTGACTGGTGAGAGCATCCCATAGCCTCGCAATGCGAAGGTCAGGGGTTCGATTCCCCTCGGCTCCACCACTTTTCTTTCAATCACTGTAGTCGCCTCGGGTTATTTGGATTCCCCTGGGGCTCCAACATTTTCTCAATTCCGGCATACCTGCCACCGCTGACTAAGGCGGTTTTCGTTCCATAGATTCTTCGGGTTTTCATGAGACTGCCCCTAGACCCCTTGTTTGCCCGTTTATACAATCCGGCGAGAGAGGGAGCGACAATCATGGTTACACTATCTCCGCCGGCGGATGCTCGCAGGTTCGAAGCGGAACAACTGATCTTGGAATCATCCGATGATTTCCGGGTGCATGGCTCGGTCTATACCAGCGAAGACATTTTCCGGGCTGAGATGAATGACGTGTTCGGGAAGTGCTGGGTCTTCGTAGGACATGAAAGCGAAATTGCCAATCCAGGCGATTTTAGGACCTCTTATATCGGCCTCCGGCCGGTGGTTTTATCCCGGGACGAAGACGGCGGGATCAACGTTTTTTTGAATAGATGCCGTCACCGTGGCTCTGCCCTCTGCCGGGAAGAGGCAGGCTCAGTCAAAAGGTTCCAATGCCCGTATCACGGCTGGGTCTACGGCTTGGACGGATCACTGCAAGGCATTGCCAAGCACAAGGGCGGCTATCCGGATGACATCGACAAGTCCCGGTTAGGGCTCATGCGGGTGCCGCGCATGGAGAACTACCGGGGCATGATCTTCTGCAATATGGATCCGGATGCCATACCCTTCCTCGAGTATTTAGGTGAAGCCAAGCCGTTTCTCGACACTCACCTGGACCGATCGCCGACGGGCGAGGTGGAGGTGATTCACGGCGCACATAGGACCGAGTATCGGGGCAATTGGAAGTTCCAGGCCGAGAATTCCACGGACGGCTACCATGGGGATATCGTCCACGAGTCCTTTTTCAAATTGGTGGCGGAATTTGGCAATAAGGGTGGCCAGCATGGGGCATATACTCAAGGCGATCTAGACGAAATTTTTGCCCATCGGATGACCGGCCGGACCCTGGGCTTCGAGAACGGCCACGGCATTTGGGAGAGCCCGCTCACGCCGGACGCTGCCGAGAATATGAAAAGAGGTCCGTTTAAAGATTATGTGGACTGGCTGGAAGACGCCTACGGGACTCAGCGCATGCATGAGATGCTGAATTCCATGAATCTGCTGATCTTCCCAAGTATCGCTATTCTACATGGGCAGTTTCGGGTGATCCGTCCCATCAGCGTCGACCGTACCGAAGTTGCCATCCACTTTTTCAAATTGAAGGGGGCATCCGACGCCTACAACGATTTTCGCCTGTCCGGATACCAGCGTTTCTTTGGACCGGCCAGTTTTGGGTCTCCCGACGATGTAGAGATATTTGCTTTCAACCAAACCGGGCTGCAAGCCGAAGAGGTTGAGTGGCTTTTGCTCAGCCGGGGGATGGGACGCGAGACTGCCGACAATCAAGGTGTCCGGGTTGCCGATTCCACCGACGAGACACCTCAGCGGTCATTCCACCGGGCCTGGAAAGAGCGTATGAGCGCCGCATGAGCCGAGCCGCCGAAGCCATACTTAGCCGCGCCGAGGCGGAAGACTTCCTCTTCGAGGAAGCCCGATTGATTGATGAAGGCCAGCACAAGGCCTGGCTCGACCTCTTTACCGCGGACGGTATCTATTGGTTGCCCATCAATGCCGACGCGGCACCGAGGGAGCATTTGTCGCTAATATTAGATGATACGCACCGCCGGGAGGAAAGAGTCTACCGGTTGAGCCAAACACGGTTCCCCGCGCAAAGCCCACCGTCACAGACACTGCATGTGGTCTCCAACGTCCAGGTGCGCGATGGCATTTCGGACGAACTTGCGAGCGGAGAGGTCACGCTCTTCTCCTCGCAAATCATCCATGAAATTAGAGGAGGTAGCGCCGATGATCGCCAGTTGGGTTTAGGCGATCAGCGGACGTTCGCCGGCCGGGCCGAGCACCGGCTGCGCCGCGTCGACGGCGTGTGGAAAATGAGCCTCAAACGGCTTGTACTCCTCAACCGGCACACGCCTATCCCCAATCTGACGTTCTTGCTTTAGCAGATCCGCTCATCATTTGAGTTTCGGGGGAGACCATATTGGGGCAGTCTGAGTCAGCCCGGCGCCCCTCTATTCACTAGGCACTACAGCTCCACCCTGTTTCGAATTTGAGGACTATCGGCGGTATACCGGTAGGCGCGGAATACCCAGTTTACCAGGCCCATGGGCGGATTTTCGTTCCAGATATCGGCGATATATTCCCATACGGTTTCGCCCTCTCTGGTTACCTCGAAGATGCACCCCTTTCCACCTTCGCATATCAATGTATTTCCGTTGGCGAGACGTTGCGCGCCGCTGATATGGGGGCTCAAAAAACTCAACTTTGGACTGCCCGAATATTCCCAAATGTGTTCCTTGGTGTCCGGGTCGAATTCGAGAATACTCGAATGCATGGAGCCATGAGCATGCCAGCCGTTGCGGTAAACCAGCACATTGCCGTTCTCAAGCAGGTGGCAGTCATGCTGGTGGCCCAGTTCCGGGTCCTGGTATTCCCAGTTGATCTCGCTGGTTTGGCGGTCGACGATAATCAGCAGGTTGAGATATCGGAAACTCACCATGACATCGCCATTCGGCATGGGCGCACATGTATTCGCATGTGCCCATTCGTGCCGGCGGCAAAGAGGGCAAATGCTGTACTTGTCAATATCCAGATTTAAGGCTTCCCATTCCCACACCACATTGCCATCGTGATCCACTTCCCGAAGTATGTCCTGCCATGGTCCCCTGGGGTCAAACGCCTGCTCCGTACCGGGTCTGCCGCCTTTGATCTTTGACATGATCGTGGGGTCCAGCTGTTTCCAGGCAATGTAGAGTGTATTGCCGTTGGGCAATCGCCGGGCATCGTGATGTTGAAACTCATCATGGTGTTCCCAAACCACATTTCCGTCCCAATCATACTCTCTCAGCATGCCGCCCTTGCCAGCGCGCATTTGAGGGCCATCCCCGGAACCTTCGCCGATAAACAGATTGCCGTTCTCCAGCAGCATGCAGTGGTTGATCCCCCCTTTCCCAAGTTTCCATCGGTGGACGATCTCTCCATCCATATTCAACAAAAGGGCTTCATCATGATCGATGGGGGCAAACAGCGTAAATCCGGGGAGGGATTTGTCCGCGTTGTGGTGCGTCAGACCATATTCTTTGATAAGCAAATCTCAATGGCTCCTTTACGCCGCTTCTCGTTCAACTTACGCTTACGCTCATAATAACGGAGTTGGGCATGAACCATAATATTTCAGCCCCCGCAATCAGTGAGACTATTCTAAAAACAGGGCAGTTTGACGTCATGAAGGAGTGGTACAC
>JAYQGD010000071.1:2551-9241 GCA_038140415.1 Rhodospirillaceae bacterium | reverse complement strand
GATTTAGCCTCCGGCAGGGACCGGCCGGCCCGCTATGCGGTGCTGGAAAAAGTGCTGGAGCTTGTTTCCGACGACACGGCCTTGATCGCGACGACCGGCAAGTGCGGCCGGGAGCTGTTCACCATCGAGGATCGCAAGCAGCATATTTACCAAGTCGGCTCCATGGGCTGCGCCTCGGGTATGGGCCTGGGCGTTGCGTTGAATACGGATAAGCCCGTCGTGGTCTTGGACGGGGACGGTGCGGCGCTGATGAAGATGGGCAGTCTGGCCACCATCGGCGCGTATCACCCGGACAATCTGGTGCATGTGATCCTGGACAATGGCGTGCATGATTCCACCGGCGGACAGATGACTGTCAGTCCGAACGTGGACTTCGCCGCCGCTGCGGTGGCCTGCGGCTATGCCGCGGCCTATGGCGTGGACAGTCTCCAAGGATTTGCCGAGGCGATGACGGCCGCCAAAGCCGCCGCCGGGCCGGTTCTTATCCATGCTCGGATTGCGCCCGGCTCCCTCGACGAGCTCGGCCGGCCCACCGTCGGCCCCCGCGACGTCGCCCGCCGCTTCCAGGCGTTTTTGGGGGAATGATTGACATGGGTACGCGGATCACGCTCGTCGCCGCATAGCGGCGTCGCTCGGTCCGCACATGACTCCATATATACAACTCGTCATCCACGGGCCGGCGCAGCCGTGACCCGTGGACCCATTTGGTAAGCGCTACTTCCGCTTGGCGATCGGTGGCACCTTGCGCTGGGCGCGGCCGTTATAGTGGCTGAGGGGCCGGATCAGGCTGTTGTTGGCGTTCTGCTCGAAATAGTGCGCCGCCCAGCCGGTGATCCGCGACATCACAAAGATCGGCGTGTAGAGATTAATCGGGAAGCCCATCAGGTAGTAGGCGGGCCCGGACGGGAAATCCAGGTTCGGGTGGATGCCCTTCTCGTTCACCATGATGCCGGCCATGATGTTATAGATTTCCAGCCAGCGGGTATCGCCCGACCATTTGGTCAGGTCTTCCAGACACGCTTTCATGGTCGGCACCCGGCTGTCGCCCTGCTTGTAGACCCGGTGGCCGAAGCCCATGACGAGATCCCGGTTGGCGAAGGCCTTGCGCAGGAACGGTTCCGCATTTTTCGGCGTTCGGACCTTTTTCATCATCTCCATGACCGCTTCGTTCGCGCCGCCGTGCAGCGGGCCCTTGAGTGCGCCGATGGCGCCGGCGACCGAGCTGTAGATGTCGGAGCGGGTCGATGCTATCACCCGGCCGGTGAAGGTCGACGCATTAAAGCTGTGCTCCGCATAAAGGATCAGCGACACGTCAAATGCGCGGATGACTTCCTTGGGCGGGATGGCGCCGAAGCACATGTTGAAGAAGTTTTCGGCATAAGACAGGTCGGTGCGCGGCGCGATGCGGCGCTTGCCCTGGCGGAAACGGTAGTCGGTGGCGACCATGGTCGGCAGCTTGGCCAGCATGTTGATGGCCCGCGCCATGTCGCTTTCCAAAGGTTCGCCGCCCCAGGCCACCTCGGTCGTGCCGAGATAGGCCAGCGATGCCTGGATCGTGTCCATCGGGTGCGCCTTGCGGGGGAACTTGGAAATGATGTCGATGTGGGCCTTGGAAAGTTTCCGCAGGCTCCGCTCTTTCTTCTTGAAGCTGTTCAGCTGACGCCGGTTGGGCAGATCGCCGAACAGGATCAGATAGGCCACTTCCTCGAAGGAGCAACTCGCGGCCAGGTCCTGCACCGCATAACCGCGATAGGTGAGGGAGTTGGTCTCCGGCATCACCTTGGAGACGGCGGTTACATCGGTAACAACGCCGGCCAGGCCCTTAAAGATTTTCGGTTCGGCTTTCTTCGGGGCGGCTGACTTCTTCCGGGCCGCCGTTTTCTTCGCGGCGGCGGGTTTGCGTGTCACCACGGCTTTCTTTTTCGCCACGGTCTTTTTCTTGGCCACTGTCTTCTTCTTGGTTGCCCGTTTCGCCATCAGTGCTGTCTCCCCTAATTTACGTTGGTCTTGGATTTAGAGTTTGAAGTTATACAGGTTTTGGTCGAACTGGTTATAGTCTTCGTAGCGCAAAACCTCATACAGCCGTTTGCGGGTCTGCATGTTCTCCACAATCGTATCGTTGGTGCCGTCGGCCATGAGCTGGCGGTAATTATCTTCCACCGCCTTATTCGACAGCCGCAAGGACGTCACCGGATAGATAGCGATGTTGTAACCGAATTCGGTGAGCTGTTCCTTGGTATAGAGCGGGGTCTTGCCGAACTCCGTCATATTGGCCAGGAGCGGCACGTCGACGGCTTTGCGGAAGGCTTCGTAGTCGGAGGGTTCCACCAAAGCCTCGGGGAAGATCGCGTCGGCGCCAGCATCCACATAGGCCTTGGCCCGGTCAATGGCGGCGTCGAGCCCTTCAACGCCCTTGGCGTCGGTCCGGGCCATCAGCAGGAAATTCGGGTCTTTCTTGGCGTCCGCGCCGGCGCGGAGCTTCTGGCACATGGTGGTGGTGTCGACCAGGGTCTTGTTGTCCAGATGGCCGCAACGCTTGATGTTGATCTGGTCTTCCATGTGGCAGCCGGCGAGGCCCATCTCCTCGATTTCCTGGATGGTGCGGGCCGCGTTGAGGGCTTCGCCGAAGCCGGTGTCGATATCGATGATAGCGGGCAGGTCGGTGACCCGGGCGATTTGCCGGCCCCGTTGCGCGACCTCGGTCAACGACGTCAGACCGATATCGGGCAAGCACAGTTCCGCCGCCAGTGCGCCTCCGGAGATATAAACCCCGTGGAAGCCGATGTCCTCCACCATGCGGGCGACGATGGGCGCGTGGGCGCCGGGCATCTGGATCAGCTTGCCGGTCGCAAGCTTGTCGCGGAGGTCCTGGCGCTTTTCGGCGGCGGTCTTTTTGGCAAACAGCATCAGAAAATCCCTTCGCTGTCGCGGGCCGCCGAGGTGAGTTCCGTGGCGTCCACCTGAACATTGATGTCGGCGACTTGGGCCGAGGACAGGTTCGGCAGGTCCTGCACCAGCTCCAGGAAGCGGGCGCTTTCGGCGGCACTTATGATGCCATCGGTCAGCGTTTTGAACTTGTGGATGTAGTTGTCCCGGGCGAAGGGCCGGGCACCGGCCGGGTGCGCATTGGCGACGGCCAGTTCATCGACGACGGTTTCGCCGTTCTTCATCGTGACCTCCAGCCGGCCGCCGAAGGCCCGCTTGTCCGGGTCCGGGTCGTGATACATTTCGGTCCAGGCGGCCTCTTCCTCGGTGGTGATTTTGTGCCAGAGGCGGACCGTGTCTTCCCGCTGAGCGCGCTCCGGCGCATAAGACCTCACGTGGTGCCATTCGCCGTCCTGAAACGCGACGGCCAGGATGTACATGATCGAATGGTCGAGGGTTTCCCGGCTGGCTTTCGGGTCCATCTTTTGCGGATCGTTGGCGCCGGTGCCGATCACATAATGGGTGTGGTGGCTGGTGTAGAGCTTGATGGCGTCAACCTGGTCCCAGTCGCTGACTTTCTCGCGAATTCGGAAGGCCAGATCGATGAGCGCCTGGCTCTGATACTCGGCGGAGTGTTCCTTGGTGTAGGATTCCATGATCGCCCGCTTGGCCTCCCCCGCGCCGGGCAGGGGCACGGTGTAGTTGGCGTCGGGGCCGTCCAAAATCCAGGCGATGACGCTGTCTTCCCCTTCATAGATGGGGGACGGCGCGCCTTCGCCTCGCATGCAGCGGTCGACAGCTTCGATCGCCAGTTTGCCGGCGTGGGACGGCGCATAAGCTTTCCAGCTCGAGATCGCGCCCTTGCGCGATTGACGGGTGGAGACGGTGACATGCAGCGCCTGCTGCACGGCTTGGTAGATGGTGTCGGTCTCCAGTCCTAACAGGGTACCGATGCCGGCGGCGGCGGACGGACCCAGGTGCGCGATATGGTCGATCTTGTGGGCGTGCAGGCAGATGCCCTTCACCAGGTCGATCTGAATTTCGTAGCCGGTGGCGAGGCCGCGCAGCAGCTCCGTGCCCGACTTGCCCATTTGCTGTGCCACGGCCAGGACCGGCGGGATATTGTCGCCGGGATGGGAATAGTCGGCTGCCAGGAACGTGTCGTGGAAGTCGAGTTCGCGAACAGCGGTGCCGTTGGCCCAGGCCGCCCATTCCGCATGAAACCGCTGATCATTTGGCACACCGAAAATGGCCGCGCCGCCGTCCCGGGGATGCGCCAAAGCCTGCGCCCGCGCACTGGCTACCGGATGGCGGTTGATGGCGGCGATGGCCACGGACGCGTTGTCGATGATCCGGTTGATCACCATGTCGGTGACGTCATCATCAATGGCGACCGGGTCGGAGGCGACAGCGGCAATCTTCCAGGCGAGCTGATCCTCTTTGGCGAGCGGTTTTTCGGACGGATAAACGGTGACGGTATGGTTCTTCACAGCAAGCGGCCCCCGGTGGCGAGATGTTTGTTGGTCGATTGTTCCGGGCCAAGGTCTACATCATCGGATACCTGACTCCCAAGCGAAATGTTTGGGGGGAAATAGCAAAGTAGTTCCGCCGCCGCTGATCGTTTGATTTCGATATGTCTGGCATAACATTGGGTGTAGGCTGACTCGCTTGGGCGGTCTCCTGCCCGGGATCGGAGGACAATGACCCAGCCTTTCCTCAAATATGACATCGGCGGCGCCTATCACTGGAAGTGGTACCTGACAAATTATGAAGATTATCAGGATTTTACCAATTCCCTGGTTGCCTTGATCCCGGAGCCGGGCCGTTTACTGGATGTGGGGTGTGGTGACGGTCTAATATCGTACTTATTTTTCCGCTCGGGCTTTGATGTCACCGGGTGTGATACCAGCTCAACAGCAATCCAGTTGGCAAGAATGGTCTGTGAGAAAGCTATAAAAGAAGCTATGGGTGCGGATATTGCTTCTGTGACCGGTGCGCCTTTTGTAGCGGGAACCAGCGAACAGGCGCGGTCCCGGTTTGATAGTGGTTTGCTGACATTCCAGGAAGCATCAATTTACGAATTGCCGGAGACAGATATCTTTGATTACGCCGTCTGTTCGGAAGTCATTGAGCACGTGGAATATCCGGAACAATTGTTGAAGGTTGTGCATCGGGCAATCCGCAAATTTGCGATTATCACGACACCGAACAGTCTTTTAGCCGACGGTTCCATCGAGGCGCCCGGCCCCTACGACTATCATTCCTGGTCACCTACAACCTTTGAAGAGCTGCTCTGGGGATACGACTACGAATTCATTGATATTCGTGAAGGCACCATCAGCATTAAACTTTACGCTTCGTAGCTAGGTGTGCCTGACTCTCGGACTGGTGATTAACGCACCAATCGAGCCTTATTGCCGGGGTGAGGGACCGTTGTTTAAGTTTTTGCGCTTAAAACAAGAAATATAACAACAGGGAGTGCGATGACGGGGGAGGTTCTGGTGCGGACCTAAACCCCTCAGATATTTTTACGACAGTGTCCAACCGGTTCGATCTTTAGGCAGCCGGGGTGAGGAAGCCGTGGTTGAAGCGGCCGAAGACCCAATTGATCAACTTTTACAGAGGAAAACGTTATGGGAAGCTTCAAGAAACTCATGCTGGGGACCGCGGCGATCGCGGCCTCGGTCATGCTCTACGCCATGCCGGAAACGGCCAGCGCGCAGCACTACAAGGGGAAGACCATCACCGTTCTGATCGGCCGCAGCCCCGGCAGCGGCACGGACGCCACGGTCCGGTCCTTCATCAAGTACTGGTCGAAATATATCCCCGGTAACCCGAAGATCATCGGCAAGAACACCAAGGGCTTTGCCGCCTACAACACGGTCTATGAAAAGGGCAAGCCGGACGGCACCTTGATCACCTTTACGCCGTATGATTCGGTTTCCGCCATGACCAAGCGGAAGGGCTTCCGTGCCGACTACGGCAAGATGCGGTTCGGCGGCGGCTTCATCAATCCGCCGTTGCTGTACGGCCTCAAGTCCGGGGTCAACAGCAAGGAAGAAGTGATGAAGATGAGCGGCGCCATCTATGGCGGCCAGCGTCCGACGCTCCGCTTTGACCTGCTGGGCCGGATCACGCTGGACATCATGGGCGCCAACTATCGCTATACGACCGGTTTTGGCGGCGGTAAGAAAGTGCTGAACGCCATGCGCCGGGGCGAAGTGCAGCTCCAGAACCTGGGTCTGAACCTCTATCGCCTGACCGCGGAAGACGCGCTGGTAAAGACCGGCAAGGCTGTGCCCCTGTGGCGCTATGACTTCCCGGGCGCCGATCAGATCGCCGAAAGCATCTTTGGCCCGGAAATTCCGGACTTCGATGCGCTCTATAAGAAAGTGCACGGCAAGGCGCCGTCCGGCGAGCTATATGAAACCTACAAGTGGCTGGCCAAGTTCATCAACGGCCTCAGCTATTCCATCTGGATGCCCCCCGGAACCGTCGATGCGGCCTTTAACGACCTGCATGCCGGCTTCATGAAGGTGGTCAAGGATCCGGAATATCTGGCCGAGCAGAAGAAGGCCTTCGGTTTCAATCTGCCGGTGGTCGATCTGAAGACCGGTCATGACGTCATCAGCGCGATGACCAATGCGCCGCAGAAGTATCAGGCGTTCCTCGCGAACTACATCAAAGAGGGCGCGATGCACACAATTAAGAAAAAGAAGAAATAAGACGTCTTTGCGGACGGACGGACCGGTTTATGCCGGTCCG
>JAYQGD010000071.1:0-2541 GCA_038140415.1 Rhodospirillaceae bacterium | reverse complement strand
ATGCGTAACCGGACCGTTTGGGGGAGACAATGCTTGAAAGCATGATCAACGGTCTGCTTCTGGTTTTTCAGTGGCCGGCCATCGGCTTTCTGGTCCTGGGCGTCTTAATCGGCATGTGGATGGGCGCGGTGCCCGGCCTGGGCGGGATCATTGGTTTGGTCCTGCTGCTCCCGTTTATCATTGAACTCGACACGGTCTCGGCCTTTGCCCTGCTGCTGGGCATGTACGCGGTGACGTCGACCAGCGACACAATTGCCTCCGTCATGCTCGGCATTCCCGGCACCTCCGCCTCGCAAGCCACGGTGCTGGATGGCTATCCCCTGGCCAAGAAGGGTCAGGCGGCCCGGGCGTTCGGCGCGGCGTTTACGGTCTCCGGCTTTGGTGGCGTCGTAGGCGCACTGATCATGGCAGCGTCCTTGCCGATCCTGCTGCCGATGATCCTGTCCTTCGGCGTGCCGGAGTTTCTGTTCCTGGCGATCCTGGGCCTGACCATGGTGGGCTCGCTGGCCGGCGGCTCGATCCTGAAAGGCTTGTCCATCGCCGCGGTAGGGCTCTTGCTGACCACCGTCGGTAGCGCGGACGCCACCGGCGAACAGCGCTTTACCTTTGACACGGCGTATCTGTCGGAGAACCTGCCGATTATCCCGGTGGTCCTGGGCCTGTTTGCCCTGCCGGAACTTTTGGAGATGGCGGTGCGCAATACCTCGATCGTCCGGGTGGAGAACCCGGATGAGAAAGAGGGCACGCTGCGCCAGGGGGTGCGGGACGTGTTTACGCACTGGTGGCTGACTATCCGCTGTTCACTGCTGGGCACCTATGTCGGCATGCTGCCGGGGCTTGGGGTCTCCATCGTCGACTGGATCGCGTATGGCCACGCGGTGCAGAGCGCCAAGGATAAGTCGCAATTCGGGCTCGGTGATATCCGGGGCGTGATCGCGCCGGAAGCCGCCAACAACGCGACCAAGGCCGGCGCGCTGATTCCGACGGTGGCCTTCGGCATTCCCGGCAGTCTCGGCATGGCGATCCTGATGGGCGCGCTGGTGCTGAAGGGGCTCAAGCCCGGCCCGGAAATGCTGATCGACAATATCGAACTCACCTTCAGCCTGGTCTGGGACATCGTGCTCGCCAATATCCTGGCCGCAGCGCTCTTGATGCTCTGGAGCAAGCAGGTCGCCAAGGTCGCCTTCCTGCCGGGGCATCTGGTGGTGCCGGGCGTCGCGCTGTTCGTCCTGATGGGCGCGTGGCTGGCCTCGGCCGATGTCGGCGACTGGGTGTCGTTGATCGGGTTCGGCGTTCTGGGCTATTGGATGAAGCAGGGCGGCTGGCCGCGCCCGCCCTTGATCCTGGCCCTCGTCCTGGGCCGGCTGATGGAAGACAATTACCTAATCAGCAATCAGGTCTATCCCAATTACACCTGGATCACCGACCGGCCCATCGTTTGGGTGGTGCTGTTGCTGATTGTGGCGACGCTCTATCTGGCGGTGAAGGGGGGCATCAAGTCCAAGCGCGGTAAAAACGTGGAGGACAGCCAGATTGCCGGCGAAGGGTCGGGGCACAATCCGCTGTTTTCCCTGCCGCTTGCGATACTGTTCTTCGCGGCTTTTGCCTACACCCCGTTCGAGGTGGCCGGCACGGAAACCGCGACGCAGAAGTTCCCGGTGGCGCTGGCCTATATCTCGGTCATTCTCACCGGCCTGATCATCTTCCATGACGGCCGGGACGTGATGGCGAGCCTGCGGGACCATGGGGCTTAAGCGCCGCCTGGGCGCAGTCGTCCAGAAGCGTCGACTTTCCACTTGCCATCCGATTCGTGCTGTATCTGGTGGCTGTGGTGGTCCTGGCGATCCTGGTGGGCCAGTTGATCGCCATCCCGGCTTTCATCGCCATTTACCTGTGGCGCTGGGGCGGGTTCGGCTGGAAGATGATCGTGATTTATACCGGGTGCGCGTGGTTGTTCCTTTGGGGATTTTACGATCAGATCATGCACCTGCAATTCATCTACCCGGTCTTCGAGATCGGTCCATTTTTCGAGTGATAAGGAGTTTCATACGATGGCCAGTTCCAAAGACAATACCTCCAACCACGGGCATCCGGCGTTCGGCCTGTTGCGCTTTGTGGTGATTTCCGAATTCACCGGCAAGGAAGGCGACCGCGCCGCCGTCCTGCAGGAGCATCTGACCTATCAGGAGAGCCTGGAAGAGAAAGGCGTGCTGTTCGCCGCCGGGCCGCTGCTGAAAGAGGATATGGAGATGGCCGGCATCGGGCTTATTGTTTACCGGGCGGATTCCCTGGAAGAGGCCAAGAAACTGGCGGACGGCGATCCGTTCCACAAGACAGGGCTCCGGGACTACAAGATTTATCCCTGGCGGGTGAACGAAGGCAGCCTGGATCTGAAAATCCGCTATGCGTCCGGGCATTTTGAGCTGGAGTAACAAAATAACGTCATCCACCGGCCCGTATAGCGGTGACCCGTGGACCCATTTTCAAGCTAAGATGGGTACGCGGATCATACGCGGGGCAAGCCTTCGCATAGGCTTAGTC
>JAYQGD010000070.1:0-9268 GCA_038140415.1 Rhodospirillaceae bacterium | reverse complement strand
ACATCGAACGGGACACCACGCTGGCGGCTGACGCCAATGTGGCGCTGACCCGCCTCGAAGGGGAGAAAGAAGAGATCGCCGGCAGCGGCGAAGACCTGGAAAGCGCGCTGAGCGACGCCGGTGAAAAACTGGAAACCGTGCGCGGCGAGTATCAAGACGCAGAAGCCAAATCATCCGCCGCCACGGAAAGCCTGGCCAATGCGGAGGCCCGGCGCGCCGATCTGACCCGGCGCTGCGAAGAGCTGACGGCTCGGGTTCAGCGTCTCAGCGAACAGCAAAGCGCCCTCGGCGAACAAATCACCACCCTGGAAGCCAATGCCGAAGATATCCAGGCCATGCGGGAGGCGGAAAGCGCCTTATCCGCCGCCGGCGAGACTTTGGAGGCCGCCCGCACGGAAGGCGAAGCCGCGATCCAGGCGCGTATCGCCGCCGGCGAGGCGCAGTCCGAAGCTCAGGATGCAGCCCAGCAAGCCGGCCGGGAAGCAACCAAGCTGGAGGCCGAGGAAAGCGCGCTCGCCAAGCTGTTGGAAAACGGCGATCCCGATCTCTGGCCGCCCCTGGTGGACGCTTTGCAGGTCGAGGTCGGTTATGAGACGGCGCTAGGCACCGCCCTAGGCGACGATTTGTCCGCCGCCACCGATGAAGCCGCGCCCGTTCATTGGCGCAGCCTGCCGGCGCTCAGCAATCCGGCGTCCCTGCCCTCGGGCGCGACGCCGCTCTCGAATTTCGTCACCGGCTCCCCCGCCATTCAGCGCCGCCTGTCTCAGGTCGGTGTGGTCGAAGATGCGGCAACCGGCTGGCGGCTGTTGTCCCAACTGCAGCAGGGGCAGCGGCTGGTTACCAAGGACGGCGCGTTCTGGCGCTGGGACGGCTACACGGCCGCGTCTGATTCACCCGGCGCACAGGCCGTCCGGCTGGAACAACGCAACCGCTTGAAGGAAATTCGCCAGGCACTGACGGATGCCCGCCGCCAGGCCAATGAGGCCGAGGCCAAAGCCCGCGCCGCCAAAGAGGCTGTGGAAGAAGCCGGCCGCCGGGAGAACCGGGCACGGGACGCGGTCCGCGAAGCCGAAGCCGCACACGCTGCCGCGCAATCCCGTCACGGCGATCTGCGCCAGAAGACAGCGGAGACAGATACCAAGCTCTCGGCGCAGAAAGAGAATGCGGTCCGCATCGCCGGCGAGCTGGAAGAATCGAAGACGGCGCTGAGCACCGCCCAACAGGAACAAGCCGGGCTCAGGAATGCAGAGGAGAGCCGCCGGGAAGCGGAAACCCTAAAGGCGGCAGCGGAAAAGAAACGCGGACACTTTATCGAGGCTCAGAGCGCCTATGACACGCTCCGCAACCAGGCGAAGGCGCGCCAACGCCGGCTGGAGACGATTTCCCAGGAACTATCCTCGTGGGCGGAACGCAAGACCGGGGCCGAAGAACGCGGCGAGCAGTTGCAGGAACGCAAAGCCTCCCTGGAGGAAGAACGGGAACGGCTGAATTCTCAGCCGGACGAGATCAAAACCCGCCGCCAGGAACTGATGGACCGGGTCGAGGGCGCGGAGCAAAAGCGCAAAGACGCCGCCGACAATCTGGCCGAGCAGGAAACCAAGCTGGCGGAAGCCGACAAAATCTCCCAAGAAGCCGAGGCGCATCTGTCGTCCATGCGGGAGCAGCGGGTCCGTTCCGAATCCGCCGTCGAGCAAGCCAAGCAGGGTTCCGAGGCCCTGGTGGAACGGATGCAGGACCGGCTGAGCTGCGGCCCGGGTGCCCTGCGGGAACTGTCGGGTCTGGCCGAGGATGCCGAGCTGCCGGAACTGGAGGCGGCGGAGAAGCGGGTCGAGCGCTTACTGCGGGAGCGGGAGAATATGGGCCCGGTGAACCTGCGCGCCGAGGCCGAATCTCAGGAGCTTTCGGAACAGATCGAGGCGCTGACCACGGAACGGGATGAACTGCTGGCCGCCATCGACAAGCTGCGGCGCGGCATCAACCAGATCAACCGGGAAGGCCGGCAACGGCTGTTGGACTCCTTCGAACAGGTCGATAAGCACTTCCAGGAATTGTTCGTACGCCTGTTCGGCGGCGGACGGGCGCACCTGACCCTGACCGAATCGGATGATCCTTTGGAAGCCGGTATCGAGATCATGGCGAGCCCGCCGGGCAAACGTTTGCAGGTTCTGTCTCTGCTGTCCGGTGGTGAGCAGGCCCTGACCGCCCTGGCGCTATTGTTCGGCGTGTTCATGACCAACCCGGCGCCCATCTGTGTGCTGGACGAGGTGGACGCCCCGCTGGACGACGCCAACGTGGACCGGTTCTGCACCATGGTCAGCGAAATCGCCCACTCCCTGTCGACCCGTTTCGTCGTCATTACCCACCACCGGATGACCATGTCCCGGGTGGACCGGCTTTTCGGCGTCACCATGGGTGAACAAGGCGTATCCCAACTGGTCTCCGTGGACCTGGGACAGGCCCTGGAACTGCGCGATATCGCCTAAGCCAATCGCCCTAATTTATTAATATATTTCAATCAGTTATCATTATTTTATTGTTCCTTGACACTGTTGGGGGCGGCCTATATGTTCCGTCGCGAATCCATTGGCGCGACTTCGTCCGGAAGGAGTTTTCTGCCGACAGCCCATTAGCGTTCATGCCGGTTCTATAACCAGATTTTTTGAATGGGCGCTTCAGCGATGACCGAGGAAAAAAAACCACTGTCCATACATGGCTTTGATGAACGTCTGCGGCGCGCCCGCGGCGAAAGTGGTGATCCGAAACATCGCACACGGTCGGCGGACGACGAGAGCGGCAAAGCCATCGCCTTTCGCATCGGCACCGAGTTGGTGGTGGCCGTGGCGGTCGGCGGGGGGATCGGTTATCTGCTGGATAACTGGCTGGGCACCGGGCCTTGGTTGCTGATGGTATTCTTGTTATTGGGAAATGTTGCCGGCCTATGGAACATTTTCCGGATGACAAACAAACAGGGGTTTGCCGCCGGGTTTAAACACGATCAGGCGTCCCCCACGCAAATTGAAGACGACGAAGACGAAGACCATAAGTAAGAGCTTTAAGTGAAGGACTGAAAGATTGGCTGAAGCCCATAACCCGCTGGAACAGTTTGAGATCAAGGCGCTGGTGCCGATTCAGATCGGCGGATTTGATGCGTCATTCACCAATTCGTCCCTGTTCATGGTCCTGGCCGTAATCTGCGCCACGGCGCTGATGGTCTTCGCCGTCCGCCCGCGCAACACCATTCCGGGGCGCTGGCAGCTTATCGCGGAGCTCTGTTACCAATTCATCGCCAACATGGTCAGCGACAATATCGGTAAGGAGGGCAAGGCCTACTTCCCCTTCGTGTTCTCGATTTTCGTCTTTGTCCTGTTCGGCAATTTCCTCGGCATGCTGCCCTACAGCTTTACCTTCACCAGCCATATCGCGGTCACCCTGACCATGGCTCTGGTGATTTTCGTGATGGTGACCGTGATCGCCTTCATTAAGCACGGGATGCACTTTTTCTCGTTCTTCCTGCCGAAGGGCGTGCCGATCTTCCTGTCGCCGCTGTTGATCGTGATCGAGGTGATCTCGTACTTCACCCGGCCGTTCAGCCTGTCGATCCGGCTGTTCGCCAATATGATGGCGGGTCATACGCTGTTGAAAGTGGTGGGCGGCTTCGTGTTCCCGCTGGGCGCCATCAGCGCCGCCTTCGGTATCGTGCCGGTCGCCGGGCTCGTCGCCATCACCGGGCTGGAATTCCTGATTGCCTTCCTGCAGGCCTATATCTTTACGATCCTGACCTGCATTTACATTAACGATGCGGTGCACCTGCACTAATTCATCAATTTGAACATTTACTATCCGAATTAAGGAAAGGACTTAGAAAATGGACGTAGAAGCTGCAAAACTGATTGGCGCCGGTCTCGCCACCCTGGGCTTTATCGGACCGGGCGTGGGTATCGGCCTGATCTGGGCCGCCCTGATCAACGCTGTGGGCCGCAACCCGGCTGCCGCCGGTTCGGTGACCACCACCGCCTGGGTGTCCTTCGCCCTGGTGGAAGCCTTGGCGATTTTCGCCCTGGCGATCGCGCTTCTGATCTTGTTCGGCTAATAGGGTTCGGGCCGGTTCGCCGGCCCGCAACCCCGGACACGGGATCGGCTGACAAATGCCTCAACTAGACCTTACCGGCTTTCCGCCGCAGATAATCTGGCTGGTCATCACGTTTATCGTGCTTTGGCTGCTGATGGCGCGCGTAGCGCTGCCACGGATCAGTAGCGTGCTCGAGGAACGGCAGACCAGGATTGACGACAATCTGGACGCCGCGCAGAACCTGCGCAACGAGGCGGAGGCGGAATTGGAGGCCTATGAGAAAACCCTGGCCGACGCCCGGGAACAGGCCCGCCAGGCGATCCAACAGGCCCATGGCGAAGCAACCGCAGATGCGGCGGCCCGTCAGGAAGAACTGGGTCAGCGCCTCGCCAATGACGTCAAAGACGCCGAAGCGCGGATCGCCAATGCAAAGGATGACGCCATTGCCGGTATCCGCGGCGTGGCGGCCGACACGGCGTCCGCCATTACCGAACGGCTGATCGGCGCCACCGCGTCGTCTGATGCCGTCGGCGCCGCCGTTGACGCGGCGATGAAGGACAAGTGAGGATAACGCTATGATCTCCACGGCCTACGCACAAAGCGCCGACGCGGCTCAGGGCAACGCCCTTCTCAGCGATCCGACATTCTGGGTCGCCATCTCGTTTGTGATTTTCGTTCTGCTGGCCGCCAAGCCGGCGTGGAAGTTCATTACCTCTGCCCTGGACGCCAAGATCGAAGAAATTCGTGAGAAGATCGAAGAGGCCACAAAGCTCCGCGAAGAAGCGCAGGAAATGCTGGCCGAATATAAGCGCAAGCTGGCCGACGCGGAAAAAGAAGCCGGCGATATCATCACCCAGGCCCGCGAAGAAGCCCAGTTGATGAAGACCCGGATGACGGAAGATCTGGAGGCCTCCCTGCAACGCCGGGAAAAAATGGCCATGGACCGGATCGCTCAAGCCGAATCCGATGCTGCCGCCGAGGTGCGCTCCCTGACCGCGGAGATCGCCCTGGACGCCGCCCGCCAGGTGATCCAAGACAACGTGACCGGCGACAAGGCCTCGTCCATGATCGACGACGCCATCAAGGACCTGCCCGAAAAATTGAATTAGGGGCGCGCTAAAACCGCGTCAGGATTACCGCCAGGACAGCCGCCACGCCGAGGACCTTGATGATGTCCCAGTGGCGGAACAGCATCAGGTACGCACTGAGCGCCGCCAGCACGACCACCCGCCAATCCAACGTTTCCAGCACCGGCGTCCATAGGACCAAGACACCCTTTTCCTGCTTGTTCACTTGCCCAAAAAACACATGCAGGGCGAACCAGAGGGCCAGGTTGAAGATTACCCCCACCACGGACGCGGTGATGCCGGTGAGCGCGCTTTTCAGCCGGGAGCGGGTATTGATCCAGGCGATGTAGGGTGCGCCAACAAAGATGAATAGGAAACAGGGCGCGAAGGTCGCCCAGAGCGAAATCGCCGCGCCGGCAACCCCGGCCCACCAGGCGGGCGCTCCTTCAGCGAAGCCGCCGTGCTGGAAGCCGGTCAGGAAGGCCACGAACTCGGTCACCAGGATCAGCGGGCCCGGTGTGGTTTCCGCCAGCCCCAGCCCGTCCATCATCTGGCCCGCTGTCAGCCAGCCGTGGCCGGTGACCACATCCTGCGCCATATAGGCGAGGACCGCGTAAGCCCCGCCGAAGGTCACCACGGCGAGCTTGGAGAAGAACCAGCCGATCTGGCTGAACACGTTTTCGTAGCCCAGCCACCAACTGATGAAGACCAGGGGCAACAACCAAATGGCCAGCCACTTCAGCGTGGTGCCGAGCGCCTTGGCGGCATGTGAGCCGTCCAGCTCCGGCGCGGCTTCTGCGTCATCGATCACCGCGCCCCGCCACGCGCCGAACAGCGCCGCCACCACGACGATGATCGGAAACGGAATGGCGAAAAAGAAAATGGCGACGAACGAATGCCCGGCAACGATCCAGTGTTCCGTCAACTTGAGCGCCCGTTTGGCGATCCGCAGCAGTGCTTCGACAACGATGATCGCCACCGCCGCTTTGACGCCCAGGAACAGAGCCGCGACCAAGGGCACATTGCCCAGGAAGGCATAGATGGTGGCCAGCGCCAGCACCACGAACGCGCCCGGCAGCACAAACAACAGCCCGGCGGCCAAGCCGCCCATCACCCCGTGCCGCCGCCAGCCGGCATAAGTGGCGAGTTGCATGGCTTCCGGTCCCGGCAGCAGCATGCAAAAGCTAAGCGCGCCCAGATACTGGTTCTCTGTCAGCCATTTTTTCTCATCCACCAGGATTTTATGCATGAGGGCGATCTGTGCGGTCGGTCCGCCGAAGGATAGGATGCCGATCTTCGCCCAGACTTTCAGTGCTTCGCCGAATGTGGGGTCTTCGGAACCCTGCTGGACTTGTTCGTTCATCTTTATAGGCCTCCCGCCCAAGATAACTTATGAACACAGTGGACGGCGGAAATGCCGCCCAAGTCAAGCGCGCCGCGAGAAAATGAATTGTGAAGACGTTTACAGAGCGAATTGCCCGATTGGGCTATTTAGGGACCAACAAACACAAAACACACAGGCCCCAATCCAGCGTCACACAAAACTGGGGGTCCTTGCGGGAAAGTGAGAATCTGGTGCATGATATGCGCCGGTCGACTTCAGACGGAGCAACTTGAAAGAGGCATACCCCTATGAAAAACCGATCCCTAGCCCTAGCGTTCTCCACGTTGATCATTTTCAGCAGCGCGCCGGCCCTCGCCGCGCCCGCGGCCATTGTCGAGGAAATTTCCGGCAATGCCGCCAACATCCAGTTCATGGACTTCCTGTCGCCGGGGAAGAGTTTCGATCTCGGGACAGAGGGAACCGCCGTTCTGGGCTATATGAAATCCTGCCTGAAGGAAACCATCACCGGCGGCAAAGTCACCGTCGGCGCGCAGCAAAGCCAGGTGTCCGGCGGCATCGTTAAAAGACTGCGGGTCGAATGCGACGGCGGACAAATGCTCCTGACCTCTGAACAAGCGGGCAAAAGCGCCGTAACCGTGTTCCGCAAGGCGCCCGGCGGCCGCAAATCCAAACTGCCGAAAGCCGATCTGACCCTGTATTCCACTACGCCGATCCTATCTTTAAGCGTGAAGGCCTCCTCGATACAATTGGTGCGCCTGGACAGGAAATCAGCGCCGCAATCAATCGCGGTCAGCGGCAAGGTCACCGATCTGGCCGGAAAGAATGTCGATTTGGCCCCCGGCGGTCTCTACAGGGTTTCCGCCGGCAAAAAAGAGCTGGTGTTCAAAGTTGATCCGCTGGCTGAAGCCAAAAGCGCCTCCATCCTGCAGCGGCTGATCCATCTGTAAGTTGCGTGCCGGGGGATGAAGTCGAGGGATATTCTTGCCGCCGCGATGATCGCCGGTGCGGCGACACTGGCCACGGCGATCCCGGCTTTAAACTTCGTCGATGATTTCGGATTGGATAGCCTACATTGGCTCCGCCATGCCGCTTTCGGCGCACCCCACAAGCCAGAAACCTCTCCCACCGTCATCGTCGCCATCGACGAGGAAACGTTCCAAACCCCGCCCTATAAGGGCCTGCCCCGGATTATGTGGGCCAAACAGTTGGCGTCCATCCTGGACGGCGTTATGGACGGCGGCGCGAAGGTGATCGGCTTCGACTTGATCTATCCCACGTCAGTCGAGCCCTTGCTGCCCAATTTCGAGAAGGATTTACGCCGGTCTCTCTTTAAGGGCGGGCGCAGCGGACGAATTGTGTTAGGCAAAGTACAGCACAGCGCCAAACCCCTGGCGCCCCATGCCGGTCAGGTCTTCGCCGTCGGCGGTCAGCGCAATCTGCGAGCGGTCAACGCCTTCGAGGACGAGGACGGAATCATCCGCCGCATGCCCCTGACCTTCAAAGCGCTCAACAAGGACGGTTCGGTCAGGACCGAGGCGTCGATGTCGTTGGAACTCACGTCCCGGGCTCTAAAACAAAAGTGGGCGGTGCAGGACGATGGCCACTTGAAGCTGGACGATTGGATCGTGCCGGGCTCCGAGAGCGGCAACGTCGCCCTGAATTTTGACGGGGGTTGGGGTGACATCCCCTTCTATTCCTTTGCCGATCTGGCCGCCTGCGCGGAGAAGGGCCGGAAAGAGTATTTCACCAAACACTTCAAGGATAAGGTCGTGCTGGTCGGCACAGTCCTGGATGTGGGCGACCGCAAGCTGACCTCCAAAAGGTATATCACCGGTGAGGAAGGCGTTGCACCGGTGGAACGGTGCGAACTGCAGCCGCCGAAAAATCTCTATAAAGCCGGCGTTGTGCGGGACGCTATTCCCGGCGTGTTCATTCACGCCACCGCCATCAACAATCTGATCCGCCGGGACATGACCGAGCAGGCCGCCGCGTTTACCAATTTTTGGATTACCCTCATCTTTGCACTGCTGGCGGCCGGCGCTACGTTCTTCCTGAAACCGGTACAGAGCGGCCTAGCCGTGATCGGCGGATTGGCCATCTGGGCCGGCATCGCGATGAGCTTGTTCAAGGGTGGGTTCGCACCGTCGCTGTTTGATCCGATGATCGCCGCGCCGCTGACTTTTGTGCTGATGCTGGGCTATCAGTTCACGGTCACGGATAAGGACAAACGCTATATCCGCAAGGTGTTCTCGTTCTATCTGCCGCCGACGGTCATCGAGAAAATGACTTCCGATGACCAACTGCCGACGTTGGGCGGTGAATCCAAGGAAGTGACCATCTTTTTCTCCGACATTGCCAAGTTTTCCACTCTGTCGGAGGCCTTGAGCGCAAGCGAGGTCGCGTCTTTTCTGAATGAGTACCTGACAGAGATGTCCGACCTGATCGAACAACGGGGCGGGTTTATCGAGAAATTCGTGGCCGACGAGATCACCGGCGTGTTCGGCGCCCCGGTGGATGATCCGGATCACGCCTTTAGCGCCGTCGATGCAGCGCTGGCCTGCCGGGCGCGGCTGGCGGAAATGAAGGGAGCATTCGGCCTGCCGCCAAACAGCGTTCTCACGGCGCGGACGGGGATTAATACGGGGGAGATGCTGGTCGGCAATATCGGCTCTTACCGCCGGTTTAACTACGCCGCCATGGGCGATGCCGCCAATCTGGGCTCCCGCCTGGAAGGCGCGAATAAGTACTATGATTCCCTGATGATGGTGGGCGAACGCACCCATGAGC
>JAYQGD010000069.1:0-9293 GCA_038140415.1 Rhodospirillaceae bacterium | reverse complement strand
ACGCTGCCGTTTCCGCCATAATCTTCGGCGATATCGAACCACAGCAAGCCTGATTTCTCGCCGAACCGTTTGTCCCGGGCGATGGTCTGGCGGATATGATCAACGAACAGCCGCTGATCGGGAAGATTAGTAATGGCGTCATGGATCGTCGCCGCATCGCTAAGATCGCGGGTCGTGCGTTCCAGGCGTTCCGCCACGGACCGGGTCAACCGGATACTGGTCTCCGTGTCCTCTGCAATCACCTTGAAAAAAATATCCTTGGCAATCGCCATCACCGTCAGGTCGGTCGCCGCTTTGATGGTCGCGGTTCGGGGCGCCTCGCACAGTAGGGCCAATTCACCAAACAGATCATTGCGCTTCATGGTGACCAGATGGCGAGTGCCTTCCGACAATTCCAGAACCACGTCGGCCTCGCCGTCGATCACCACATACGCGTTGTCGCCGACTTCGCCCTGACGGAATACGATGTCGCCCTGGGCATAATTGTAGCGCTCACTGGCGAAGGCCAGCATCTTGAGCTTGGACCGGTCCATGCCGGCAAACAGCGGAATGGACGCCAAGACATCGATTTCCTCACCGAAGCCGCCGCTAATGTCATAACCCGCTTCATCCGAAGACTCGCCGTTTGACGCGGTCGGCGCAGACTCTCCTTGACCGGAAACCTTGCCGCCTTCGATCTTGAAGACTTGGTCAAAATTCCGGTCCAGCGCCATTTCGCTCGGCACCAACATGAAGCTCCGGCCCTTCTGAGCCTCGGCCACGTTGCCGACGATCCGGTTCTGAGATTCGGAATCCAGGCTCGACAAGGCTTCGTTCACGATGAACAGGTCCGGCTGTTTCATCAGGCTTCTCGCCACCGCCAATTTCTGGCGTTGGATCGGAGAAAGCCGTGACCCGCCAATTCCCACTTCGAACTCCAAACCGCGGAGAATAACTTCGGTCCGGATGCCTATATCCTGTAAAACTTTCAGCAGCTGTTCACCGACCATGTCAGAGCTTTCCGCGCGTTCGCTGGCGATCTTACCAAACAGAATATTGTCCTGGATGGAGGCGGCTGCGTTGTAGGTGGCGGCCTCGAAGAACTCGATCGAGTCCCGCATTTCCTCCGGAAGGTTTTCCGCGAAAACCTTGCGCGCCTCAAGAATGCGCTCTCTGAAGTCTTCGTCGACGAGGCCCAAGTGATGTCGCGCCGGGATCAGTTTGAACGGCAGTTCGACCAAGGCGGCGCGATCTTCCTCGCTCGCATTGTCCATCCCGTCTAGGGACAGACGCTTCAGGATCGCCTGGAACTCCGGCAGATCGTCTGAACTGATGAAACTGAAGCGTTCCCAGAACTCGTGATCCGGCGGCAATCCTTGGAACAGGTCGACCATGATCTCTGCCAGCCGCTGGCCCTTGAGAATAAATTCTTCCCGCATGCCAACGTGATCCAGAATGCTCATGGCGTAAGCGTTTTCACCAAGATTTTCGATCTCGAACGCCTCGCCGACCGGTGTACCGAACAGAATATTTTCCGCGACTGAGGCGTTGTTGTTGTAGGTCTCCGCGTCGAAGGATTCGACAAAGTCCGCCAGGTGACGCTCATCCAAATTCTTACGCATCATGTCTCGGGCCTGGAGAAGCTTCTGCGCGAGATCTGGTTGGGCCTGTGGATCAATCCGTTGCCGGAGGCCGATCTGATAGACGTCCCCTTCCAGATCGACAACGCCGAGAGTGTGGACTGCCTTTTCGATGAGCTCACTCTCGGAATTAACCCCGACTGTCTCCCAATCGACCCAGTCGGCATTTGGATCATAATCCAGATTGCCGGAGCCACGGGCTTCCGCGATTACCTTGACCCGCTTCGCTTTCATTGCATCGTCATAATCCGGCTCCCGAATTGGCCGGTGCTTCAATCCGTAAAGCAGATTATCTTTGAAAGATCCGGAGAAAATATAAGGCGACTGGCCGGCATAGGCGATCTTCCGGCCGGTCACCGCTTCGGGCATCTTGGCGAAATCTTCCTGGCCTATGGTGATCTTGCCGCCGGACGGGCTGAGCAAGCGCGCCATCAGTTGAGCGAACTCTACCTTCCCGCCGCCAGGCGGTCCAACGAGCGCGAAGTGCCCCGGCAGATTTACCGTCATCGAAGCGCCGTCGATAATCTTCAATCCGTCGTCTTCGGTGAAGCTGACATTGGACGCAGATAATGGTCCTTCCAGTTTTGGAATTACTTCCGGCTCTTCGGTTAGCTTTTCTTCTTCGAGAAGGTCGCCGGTCTCGAACTTTTCGATCAGTTGCTCATACTTGATACGCGCGTCTTCGAGCCGTTGGTAGTAGCCCAGGAGCATTTTCCACGGCGCGGAAACATCTTTGTAAGCGCCTAGCACGGCAATCAAGGAACCGATGGACATGTCCCCCCGGATCACAAGCCAGCCGCCGATGGAATAAAAGAAAAACGGCGTTAGCAGCGCCAAAAAGTTGTTCACAAACTTGATGAAAAACTTTTTCTTATAGATGTCGTAGCGAATTTCATAAATGCGCCCAAGGCGGCTTGAGAAGTCTGTCAGTTCATACTGCGAGGTATCATTCGCATGAATTTCATGGGCGCCGGTAACCGCCTCGCCGATCCGTTCGGAAAGACGACGCACTTCTTGAACCCGCCGCTTGCCAAGCTGATTGACCTGCCGCTGCAATTTTGGAATCAGCCAAGCCTGAACCGGATAGAGCGCAATCGCCGCCAGTCCGAGCTTCCAGTCCTGCACGAACATGAAAACCATCAGCGTGATCAATAGGCCACCCTGATAGGAGGGCAGGTTGATCGCATCACCAAAGAAGCCGCCCAACGGCTCGGTCTCCAGGGTCACCATGGAGACCACTTCGCCTTGAGATGTCCGGCGGAATTGAGGCAGCGGGAATCGCAGAACCCGCTCCAGCAATTGGTAGCGGATACGGCGGAGCAATCTCTCGCCCGTTGCTCCCCGGTAGACGTTCAGAAAATACTTAAAACCGCCGTTGATGAAGACCAACGCCAGAAACAGCATACAAAGGACCATGAGGAACGGAATCTGTTCGAGTTCCATCCCAAAGTAATCGTGAGGGAAGGTTATCCCCTTTTCCGGTCCCCGTATCGCCTGATCGACAATCTGCTTCGGTAAGTCCAGTGAAAAGAAATAAAAAGGAAGTGAAAGAAGCGTCACAATTATAAGGACGATCTGATCCCTTTTACTAAATCTCAGGACAAATTGAAAAACGCCCCGTTCCACAATTGGAAATTCCCCTAAAGAACTAAAAAATATTTATATTTCAGATGGTTATCTGGCTTCGGATTATGCCGCTTTCCAGAGGCCAAACACTATAGGATTTGGCCAGGGATTCCAATCACGGGAATACCCTATTTTTCTGCCCATTTGGCCACGAATTCGGCGGTTTTCAAGGCGCCGTGATTGTCCAGTTTGACCGCCGATTGCCGTTCACGATGTTGTGTGTCTTCAATCATGTCGATCAACGCGTCGTCGGTCAGCTGGTCTTCCGGCATTTGACGGATCAATCCGCGCTTTTCCAGAAGACGTGCACGAAGGGTCTGCTCCGTTTCATTGCCGCCAGCGTACGGAATAGCGATGCCGATGGCGCCGGTGGCCAGGACCTCCATCACCGTGTTGTAGCCGCCTTGAGAGATTGAAATCCGGCAGTTCTTCAAGAGCGTCACGAAGTCCGGCCGGGCGCGCTCCACCACCACGCCGTCCGGCGCTTGGGCTATGATGTCGGCGAAGACGTCTTCCTCCATGGAGTACCCGGCCAACAGCCGCCACGGGGCATCGGCCAGATAGGTCCGGGGCCGGACCCGCAACGCAGCCCGCAGCAGCAATTCTCCCACCGCGCCGCTGCCGGACGAGACGATGACCTCTCCGGTTCCTTGGCTTCCCTCGCTCGCGGCAATCGCCTCATGCTCCACCACATACCCGGTGTAATGCAGCAG
The DNA here is from genome assembly GCA_038140415.1 of Rhodospirillaceae bacterium. Lineage (GTDB taxonomy): Bacteria > Pseudomonadota > Alphaproteobacteria > Rhodospirillales > UBA2165 > JAYPHU01. The sequence continues at coordinate 5,335 of JAYQGD010000069.1, read as the reverse complement.
GTCGTCGATGTCCTTGGCGCGGGCAAAGGTCTTGTCGAAGGGAATCAGATCAGGATCGCCGTGCACCAGCACATGATCAAAATACTGCCGGGCGAGTTCCACCATTTCCTGGTCCCGCTCGGGGCGATTTTTCTCCACCAGGATATCGCGGACCGATGACACGATGACCGGCCGGTCAGCCCGCGCGCGCGCCGCTTCCAGAAGCGGCAGGAGTTCAAACCGGAGCTGCCGTCGGCCGAACGGATATAACTCTATGATGAGAACATCGGGCAACAACTCGTTGAAAAGGTTTAATAAAAAATCCCGGCGCACCGTCTTTTCCTCATCCGATAGGGGTGCGCCATCTTCCCCGACTAACCCCGAGAACGTCCGGTCCGCCGCCTTCACCGCCGGCAGTTGAACAAACGTCATGCCGCTTTCATCAACAACGGGAACGGACTCTCCGCCGGAGACAACGGTGACCTCTATACCCTTCGCCGTCATGGCGCGGGCCAGGGTCGTCGCCCGTTTCAGGTGGCCGATCCCCAACAGGTGCTGCACGTAGAATAGGACTTTGGTCTTCTTCATGATCCGTTCATCTCAAGATTGAGGCGATGAGGCGACGGATGCCCTGTCTCATCGAGTGTGAAAACCTGCACGCACCCATTCCGCAATTTCTCCGGCGGCTTGCCGAGCATGTTCCAATCCGCCGCCAGCGCATAGATGGCGCGGATGACACCCTTGTGGCACACGGCGACGGTGTCTTCACCTGCCGCGAAGATCTCCGCCAACAGCGGCTGAACTCTAATCTGCACCTCCCGGGGGCTCTCCCCACCCGGCGCTTTGAAGTCCAGACCTTTTGCTTCCCGCGCCGCCATCTCCTCGCCCAGCTCAGCCCGCAGATCCGCTAGTGTGCGGCCTTCCCAGTCTCCCCAAGCCATCTCACCGAGACGAGCGTCCGTCGGCGGACGGACGCCGGATAGAATCTCCGCCGTTTCCAGCGCGCGCTCAAACGGGCTGCTGATCCAGTGAAAGCCGGCGAGCTCCGCCGGGATAGTCCAGCCGGCAACCTCGGCCCGGCCGCCATCGTCCAAGGAAATATCCGTATGGCCCTGAATCAGGCCCTTGCGGTTCCATTCCGTGGCGCCGTGCCGGATAAGCGCTAGATACGTCATGCCGCCACCGCCCGGATTTCCTGATCGATGATGGCTGCAGCCGATTCCAAACCATGTTCCGCTGCAACAATCTCGCGGGCAGCTTGGCTCATCTTGGACAGAACTTTCGGATTGTCGATCAGCCCACGCACCGCCTCGGCAAAGGCATCCGCCTCGCCGACGGCCGCCAGCCGGCCGGTGACCCCATCCCGGACGATATCCGGCACGCCATGGGTCCGGCCGGCCACCACCGGCAGGCCCCGGCTTTGCGCCTCCAGCAGCGCCATGCCGTAGGCTTCGTTGACCGCCGGCCAAACAAACAGATCGGCCCGGTCAAACGCCGCGGATAACTCGTTCGGCGGCAACTCTCCCAAAAACGAGACCGGGAGCCCCGCAAATAAGGCCTCGACGGCGGCGCGTTCGGGACCATCTCCGGCGACATCCAGGGACCAGGCATCTTCGGGCAGCGCCTTCAGCGCCGCCGCCAACACCTTATAAGACTCCAGTTTGTCGCCTGATCGCATCATGCCGGCGGTCACCAGCCGTGCGGGCTTCTCGCGATTTGCCCGGCGATCCGGCACCGGTGGCATTTCATCCAAATCCAGGAACGGCTTAATCTGCACAAGCTTCTCCGGCGAGGACAAAAGCGGCGTGACACATCCCGCGTCCAGCGTGTTCAGGCCGAACACCCGGTCCGCCCGGCGGATGGCCACCTCTGTCTGCCGGTGGTTCAAATCCCACTGCCCCCCGGCCCGCTTTGGCGCGTGGGAAGCCTCGGCCACGACATACGGAATGCCGAGCCGATCAGCGACAGCGGGACCGATCCAATCCGGCGCCTTGTAATACAGATGATAAGTGAACCAAAGGTCGGGTCCTGCAGCCTCCTCACGCTCATAGGCCGAGACCAAGTCTTCTGCGATCCTCTGCCCTTCGGCCATGATCTCCTGCTGGCGAACCGGATCACCCGCCGGTTCGCGGCTTTGAAAGTCGGAGGCCAAATTCACATCATGGCCCGAGGCAGCCAGCGCCTGCATTAACAAGCGCGCCATCCGCCGGTCGCCCGACGGCACGTCGGAAGTCGGCGGCTTCATGGGTGCGTAGAAAGCGATCCTCATGCAACTTTTTCAGAGACAGAAGGGGCTGCCGCTTCGTCATTGGACAGACCAAACAACCTACCCAGGGTCTCGAAACAGCCCTGGAACTCGAACTGGTCCCGAATGCGCGCCTGTCCGGCGTCGGCAAGAGACCGACGCAAATCCGGGCTTTGAATCAAGCGCGCCAAAGCCTCCGACAATGCCGGAGCGTCTGCTTGCGCCACCAGCAACCCGGTCACCCAGTCCTCAATCAGCTCCGGAATGGCGGAGACATTGGTGGAGACCACGGCCAGTCCCTGAGACTGCGCCTCCATCAGAACATTGGGCAGACCGTCCCGGTCCCCGTTGCCGGCCACCCGGCTGGCCAGGGCAAAGATGTCGGCCTCGCCGTACGCTTTAAGGACTTCGTCTTGGGAGCGGGAGCCCAACCAGTCGATCCGGTCTTCCAGCTTCCATTGCTGCGCAATCCGTTTGAGCTTTTTGATTTCTTTGCCACCGCCCACATGGACAAAACGCCAGTGAATATCGGCGGGCAAAAGCGCCAAGGCGGCGAGTAAATTCGGATAGCCTTTCTTCTCCACAGCACGCCCAACCGATAAAATTGTGACCGGCTTGGCCGGATCGGAACCGTCCCGCTCAGTCACTTTCGCCTCGCCCGTGGGAAACCGGCTAAGATCAAGCCCGTGGTAGGCCAGATGCACCTTGGCTTTATCGTCCGACAGATCGGAAAGATAGGCATGGTTAGCGGCCGTACAGGTGACCAGCCAATCCAGCTCCGCGAGCTTCTCGGCAACCTCCCACTTCGGCGTCGTCCAGATATCGACCGCGTGCGCCGAGCAACTCCACGTCAGGCCGGTGAGCATCGCCGCATAACGCGTGACCGACGCAGGCGTGTGGAGAAAGTGCGCATGGAGGCGCTCCACATCATCCGGCAATTCCGCAGCCAGAACCAACGCTTGACCAAAGCGGCGGATGCGATTGGGGGTGTGGTCCCGTTTGAAGTCCCGCCACCACGCCGAAAACGCCGCTTTGTAAGTCGGCCATCGGCGCACCTGCCGCCACGCCCGCAGGACCCGGCCAGCCTCCTGATAAAGGTACTCTGGCAGATAGCCAACGTTGGCCTTGATCTGATCGTGCACGGGGTGGGTCTTGCCGTCTGTCGGATGGCGAAGCGACACGATCTCCACATCCAGCCCGCGACGCTCCAGCTCCAGGATTTCCTGAGCGATAAAGGTCTCGGACAGACGTGGGTAGCCCTTGAGGACCATAACCGTGCGCATCCGTACAAAATAGTCGTTTAGTGGATTGTAATCACGAAGATATTTTGCCCACCACGGACAGCTCGCCCGGCAGTTCCCTGGCCAGATGACGGCTGGTCAGCCGGTTGATGCTGGGCAGCCCGTCAAGCAAACCCGGCAAAATCACGTCCGAGGGGCGTTTCTGTTGGGTCAACTGGCGTAGCGCCGTTGCCATGCGAGCCGGGTCTTTGCCGTCCTCGATCTGCAGCATGGAGACGAGTCCGAGCTCCTGCGCCCGCGCCGCCCGGATATACTGTTCCATGCGGGGTTTGGTTCGGGGAACGATGATACCCGGCTTATCGAATGACAGGATTTCGCAGAAGGTATTGTAGCCGCCCATGGCGACCACACCGACGGCGCCTTCCATCAGGTGCTCGATATGGGCATCAAATGTAATGGCCGTGACCCGGTCCAACTCATCAATCCGTTTGAGGAAACCTTCTTGATCTTCCGGCTGCATAAAGGGACCGAAGACGACCACCGCGCGGTGGGGGATATTCCGGTCAGTCTCATAGGCTGACAAAACCCAGTCCACCATATCATCGCCATCACCGCCACCACCGGCAGTCACCAATATATAAGGGTCCTCGCCAATGGACGTTGATTGCACCGAAGCCGCATCCGGCAGGGAATAGCGTAAGTAGCCTGTATAGATCATTTTCCGGCGGACGGAGTCCGGCAGATTGACACCCGACAACGGGTCGTAGACCTGCGGCAGCCCATAGACCCACATTTCATCGTAGAGGTCTTGCAGCGCCGGCAAGACGTTCTTGCGCTCCCACTCCGGCACCAGGAGCGCCGGCTCGTCCATGACATCCCGAAGGCCCAGCACCAAGGGCGTGCCCCGGTCCTTCAACATATGCAGCGTATCGGCAACTTCACCGCGGAGGCCCAAAGGCTCCTTATCCACGATGAAGATATCCGGATCGAAGACGTCGGCCGTGTGCTCGATGATGGAACCACGAAGCGCCATCGTTTGTTCGATATCCAAGTGCAAATTCAGGGATGTGTATTCGCCATTGCGCAGCTTGATGACGCCGGGCACCCGCACAAAATCCACGCGCGCCCGAAAGTCGAAACTGCCGATAATGGGTGATCCGGAAAGGATCAAAACGGAGAGCTTATTGAACGCCCCGACAAGGGAATGGGCGATCGCGCGGCACCGCCTCAGGTGGCCAAGACCGAAACTGTCATGGCTGTAAATCAGAACGCGGGCGTCGTCCCGATCTTGTCTCATTCCCTGGTTCCCTTCGGTTTTTGTCTGACTTTTTCTTGGGGCCCTTTGAGCCGGGCCGGACTATGACATGGTTGCCGCGCCGGAGGAAGGGAAAAAACACACAAAATATGTGGTTATTCAGGGTCGTTTTCCGACTTGCCTGCCGTCTGGGGAAATACAAATGCGCTGTCAGGGTCTATCCAGGCGCGGACCTCCGCGGTGGGGGTTGCTGGAAAAACGCCTGACTTCCGGCAATGGAAATCCGGGATCTCCGCCCCCTGCCCTTTGACGCGAAAGCGGATAAAGGTATTCCGCCCCAACGGTCGGGCGTTCAAAATCTCCACGGGCACGCCCTTATCCCCGCCTTCGGCAAGCTTTATGCCATAGGGCCGGATCACCACTTCGACTGTACAGCCCTCGGGGCAAGCCGGTACGGGCAGATCGCCGAGAATTGTCTTTATCTTGCCGCCTGCGGTTGAGCCCGTCAGTTGGTTCACCTGTCCAAAGAAGGACGCGACAAATGGATGTGCGGGCTCTGCATAGACCTCGTTCGGTGTGCCTTCCTGTAACACCGCACCTTGCGGGCCCATGACC
>JAYQGD010000068.1:4113-9432 GCA_038140415.1 Rhodospirillaceae bacterium | reverse complement strand
GTCATGGTCCGTGCCCAGCATCAACTGGGACACACCCACTTCCTTGATCAGATGCTCCAGGTTCTCGGTGCCGTAGACCAGCGTGTCGAAATAAAGCTGGCGGATATATTCGCTGGGCTTTTTCTTCTCGAGCCCGCGGCCACCCCGGTCCGCGCTGTTGTGGCCATGATCAAACCGGCCGATATACGACGGCAGAAACCCGCCACCGTGGGCCGCAGCGATCTTGAGCCCCGGGAACCGGTCCAGCGTGCCTTCATAAATCAGATGCGCCAGCGCCGTCGCCGTTTCCAACGGATTGCCGATCATATTGGTCAGGAAACCCCTGCCGTGCAGGCGCGGCTGCAGGTTCGGCTCGATCCGGGGATGGATAAACACAACCACGTCCAGCTCTTCCGCCTTTTGCCAGAACGGGTGGAACTTGGTGTTGGAAAGTTCCTCGCCCAGGATGCTGCCCATGATCATGCAGCCCCGGTGGCCGAGCGCCTTCACCGAATGCTCCAACTGTTTGGCCGCTAGATACGGATGCTGCAGGGACACCACACCAATGGGGACAAACCGGTCCGGGTGCTTGGCGCAGACATCACTGAGAAGTTCGTTCTGTCTGATCGCGATCTCCTCGGCCAGTTCATATTCAGCCCAGGGGAAATGGTTCTCGGTGGCGATGCTCAACACTTCGATATCCGTGCCCATGGCGTCCATCTGTTGCAGCCGGACGTCGATGTTTTCCACTTTCTTGAGCTGGCCTTCGTAGGGGTTTTGGCCCTCCAGTTCCTCCCGGCCTTCGACCATGGGCCAAATCTGCGAGAACTGGCAGTGGGCGTGCATATCAATCACCAGAGACCGCTTGCCGTTGATCGAGATCGGCCGGGGCGTCTGGGATTCAATGGTTGACGGGTTCCGGTCAAAGGCCGGCTTTTCCGGATGATAGTGAAGCTGGCAGCCGACAAATTCCACGCCGGTCGAGTCTTGATCAGACATTGAGTCCCCCTGGGTTACGCACAATAAGATATGCTCGACTGTACTGAATTGGGTTTGCCCGGAAAAGACCGAGACGATAAATAGGATACATACGTATTCAGGGAGGAAAGCTGGTGCCTGACGGGGCTTCACGAGGACGGCAATCGGTCGGCGTCGATATCGGCGGAACGTTTACCGATCTTGTGGCCATCCGGGACGGCGGGATTGTCGTCAGCAAATCCTCCACCATCGTCGACGACCCGACCAAAGGCGTCGCCGACTGTGTGGAGATCGCCGGCATTTCCACCGCCGAGATCAACGAGTTTCTCCACGGCTCCACCATCGCCATTAACACGGTGTTGGAACGTAAAGGCGCGACCACCGCCCTGCTGATCACCAACGGTTTCCGCGACGTCTACGCCATCGGCCGGTCCAACCGGCCGGAAGGGTTTAACCTGAACTTTGCCCGGCCTCAGCCGCTGATCCGCCGGGAACTCACCTTCGAGGCGCCCGAACGTTTAAACGCCAAGGGCGAGGTGCTGGAGGCGTTAGACGAAGCTGCCGTCCGCGCGGTTGGCGAGAAGCTCTCGGCGCTGGGGGTCGACGCCATTGCCGTCTGCTTCCTGCATTCCTATGCCAATCCGGCGCACGAGAACTGGGCCGGCGAGATTTTGCAGGAGGTTTGCCCGGATATCTATGTGACTCTCTCCAACGAGATTCTGCGGGAATACCGGGAATACGAACGCACATCGACCACCGCGCTGAACGCCTATGTAGGCCCGCGGGTGAGCCGTTATCTGGACCGGCTCGACACTTACCTGAACGAGGGCCAGTTCGACGGCACAATCCAGATCATGCGGTCGAACGGGGGCACCATGTCCTTGAACCAGGCACGCCGCCAGCCGGTCACCATGATGGAATCCGGCCCCGTCGCCGGCATGATCGGCGCCGGGCACCTGGCCAATCAGCTCGACTTTGATCAATGCATCGGCTTTGACATGGGCGGCACCACCGCCAAGGCCAGCATGTTCCGGAACGGCGAGCCGGCCGTTCATGAAGAATACTTCATCGGCGGCTATGCCAGCGGCCAGCCCATGCAAATGCCCGTGGTCGATATTATCGAGATCGGCGCCGGCGGCGGCAGCATTGCCTGTTGCGATGCGCACGGCGGTCTCCATGTGGGTCCGGAAAGCGCCGGCGCACAGCCCGGCCCGGCGTGTTATGGCCAGGGTGGCGATAATCCGGTGATCACGGACGCGGACTTAGTGCTGGGCCGGTTGAACGCCGGACGGTTCCTATCGGGCAAAATGGCGCTGGACCCGGCGCTGAGTGAGAAGGCTATCCTGGAGAAAGTCGCCGGGCCGTTGGGCCTGAGCGTCGTTGATGCGGCTCTGGGCATCGCCAAGATCGCGGATTCGGCCATGTCGCTGGCGGTGCGCGCTGTCTCCGTGGAGCGCGGCAGCGACCCCCGCGACTGTGCGATGATTGCGTTCGGCGGCGCCGGGCCGTTACATGCGCTTTCCATCGCTCGGGACATTTCCATCCCGACAGTGATTATCCCGCGCTTTCCCGGCAATTTCTCCGCGCTCGGCATGCTGATGGCGCCTTGGCGGCAGGACCTGGTGCAGACCTTCGTGGTCGATCTGTCTCATGCTGATCCGGCCGCGGCTCAAACCGCCATGGACAGTCTGGCGGATCAGGGGAAAGCCTTGTTAGACGCAGATGGCTTAGACGCGAAAGACGCCGGTTTCGCCTACGCCGCCGATCTTCGCTATGTGGGACAGGAACATGCGATCCCGGTGCCGATGACCGAAGCCAAGGATTTGGCGGACGGCGGCTCCCCCACCCTTCGCGAAGCCTTCGATCGGCTGCATCAATACCGCTACGGCCATGCCGCGCCGGAGGAACGTATTCAGGTCGCCAAGATCCGGCTCACGATCACGGTGGTGCGCGGCGATAACTCGGCACTGAGCTGGCTGTCGGCGGCTTACACGCCGGAAGATGCCCAGGCCGACAGCGAACGCCAGGTCTATTTCGAAGACGCAGAGACACCGCTTACGGCTAAAATCGTCTGGCGGCCGGGCCTGGCGCCCGGCACAGAAATCCCCGGCCCGGCGGTGGTGGAAGAGCCCAATTCGACCACGCTGCTGTATCCCGGCGACGTCGGACGGATCGACGAACACGGCCATCTGATCGTCTCGGTAGGAGGCGCGTGAGGCACTGGAGAGAGACATGACCGTTCATCCCATCACCCTGGAAGTCGTCCGCAACGCCTTCGTCGCCTATTCGGAAGAGATGGCGACCGCGCTCTGCCGCTCCGCCCACAATATGATGATTTACGAGGTGCGGGACTTCTGCTGCGGCCTGATCGATACGGACGGCAATCTGATCAGTCAGAACTCCGGCGGGTTGCCGATTTTCCTGGCCGACTTGGGCGTTGCCGTGAAAGACGGGATCGAGCGCTATGGCCTGGACGGGTTTGCGCCGGGCGACGTGATCATCATGAACCATGCCGGGGTCTGCGGGCAGCACCTCAACAATATCGTCATCTACACACCGTGCTTCCACGAAGGCGAGCTGGTGGCCTTTGCCGCCAACCGGGCCCACTGGGTCGATGTTGGCGGCTCGCGGATCGGGTTCGGCTCCTACGATTCCTTCGAGATCTTTCAGGAAGGGGTGCAGTTCCGGTCCCTCAAAATCTATGAGGCGGGCAAGCGCAACGATGCCCTCTGGCAGATCATCCACGACAATTTGCGCTTCCCGGAATCGTCATTGGGCGATCTACGGGCCCAGATCGCCGCCTGCAACATTGCGGAACGCCGCCTGGGCGAGCTTTACGAGCGCTACGACACCCCAACCATCGCCGCCTGCATGCAGCGTATCTGGGATCAGTCGGAAGCCGAAGCCCGCGACGTGGTTGAAGGCTTTCCGGACGGCGTCTACGAGGCGGAAGGTTTTTTGGACAATGACGGCGTCGTCGTCGACAAGCCGCTGATCATCAAGGTCAAGGTGACCGTGGATGGTGGCGAGATGACCATCGACTATACCGGCACCAACCCGCAGGTGCGCTCGCCCTTGAATTCCGGTTCGGGCGATCTAGCGGCGGCGCGGATCGCCTTTAAGGCGCTGACCCTGCCCAACGCCCCGGTCAACGAAGGCTGCTTCCGGCCGCTGAAACTGATCTCGCCGGAAGGCACCATCCTCCGCGCCAAACCGCCGGCCGCCATTGGCTTGTGGAGCATTGCATTGCCCACGGTGATCGATGTGATCCTGAAGGCCCTGGCGCCGGCTCTGCCCGACCGCATCCCGGCGGCCCATAAGGGCGATATGGGCGGCTGCTCGTTCTACGGCTATCGGGAAGACGACGGGCGGCGGTTCCTGTTGATGAACATCATGGGCGGCGGCTGGGGCGGCCGGCCCCACGGGGACGGGGAAAGCGCCGCCATGTCGGTCTGTCAGGGCGACGTCCGCAATGCGCCTGTTGAAGTACAGGAGATGAACTACCCGTTCATTATCGAATGCCACAAGCTGCGCACGGATTCCGGCGGCGCCGGCAAATACCGGGGCGGCCTCGGCGTGGAAATCCGCTATCGCTGCCTGCAGAAGACCGTCGCCAACATCAATTTCGATCGGACCTATGATGCCCCCTGGGGCCTGCACGGCGGGCTCGAAGGCGCGGTCAACGAAGCGGTGATCTATCGCACCGACGGCAGCGAAGAGCGCGTGCTCAAGCAAACCAATATCCAGTTGGAACCGGGCGACCGGGTGTCCTTCTTCACCGGGGGCGGGGGCGGCTACGGCGCACCGGCGGAACGCCCCCATGACGAGATTATCCAAGATGTTAAAACCGGTCTGGTCTCAGCCGCTGCGGCCAAACGGGACTATCGGATAGATATTGCCGTGGAGGCTATCGAATGAACGCCATCCACCAGGAGCGCCGCGAGCGCCTGCTCGCCGCCATGAAAGCGGAAGACATCGACGTCATTCTGTCCTGGGGCAATGCCTGGCAGGGGGATTATCTGCGCTATGTCTCCGATTATTCCGTATTGGAAGGCGACGGCATCGCCATCGTCCTGTCGGATGGGGAAACCCGCCTGATCGTCGAAGGCGAGACCGAGGCGGAGCGCGCCCGCGCCAAATGCCCGAACGTCGTTGTCGAGGCCACGGACGACCTTGTTGAGTCGGCCCGCGCCGTTCTCAAGCAGATGGGCAACCGGCGGCTGGTTACCGCCCCGGCGGTGTATCTGCCGTTCGGCCTGGCGCCTGAAAACCTGGACCGGCCGGCCGAAGACGGCACGGCGTTCCTCGATAAGCTTCTGATGACCAAGACACCGGCGGAGATCGACGCCATGCGCCGGGCCA
>JAYQGD010000068.1:0-4013 GCA_038140415.1 Rhodospirillaceae bacterium | reverse complement strand
GATAAGCTTCTGATGACCAAGACACCGGCGGAGATCGACGCCATGCGCCGGGCCACCAAGATGGCGGACGAAGGTTATCAGGTGTTCCGGGACGCGGCCCGGGTCGGTGTCGCCGAATACGAACTGGTTGCCGAGATCGAAGGCTATTTCCGCGCCGCCGGCAGCCCGGAGAATTTCATGATCATCGGCACCGGCGGTCAGGAAGTGCGCGGCATGCACCCTGCTGGCGAACGCCGGGTGCAGGAAGGCGATCTGGTCACCACTGAGCTCAGCCCCTGCGTGGACGGTTATTTCTCGCAAATCTGCCGCACCCTGGTCATCGGCGAGCCGAGCCGGGCGCAGATCGACGCGTTTCAGGTCTATATCGACGCCATGAACGCCGGCTTTAGTGTCTTGAAGGCCGGCGTCACAGCGTCCGAGGTCGCCAAGGCGGAAAACGATGTCTTCCGGGAGCGGGGGCTGGGCAAGTACTGCACCAGCGAATACACCCGTGTGCGCGGCCATGGATTGGGCCTGTTCCTGGACACCAAGCCCCACATTCTGGAAGACGTTGATACGGTCCTGGAGGATGGCGCGTTCTGCATCGTACACCCCAATACCTACCATCCCGAAGTAGGCTATATGGTCCTGGGCGACGCGGCCCTGGTGACCAAGGACGGATATCAGACCTTCAGCGCCACCCCCTGTGAACTACTCTCGACGGCGGGCTGATCAAATGCGGCGCGGTCTTTTATCCTGGTCCGAAGAGGAAGTCCCCCGCAGCGTCCTGGATGCCCGCCAAGAGAAATGCTTTGCCGCCATGGCGGATCACAATCTGGATGCGCTGCTGGTCTACACCAACTTCCCACGTCCCTCGGCGGTCTCGTTTCTAACCAACTTCGTTCCTTACTGGTCCCAAGGCGTACTCCTGGTGCTGCCCGGCCAGGCGCCGGTGTTCACGGTCAGCCTCTCCAAGCGGGTGGCCAACTGGATCGAGGAAACCGCCCATGTGGGCGAGATCGCCAGCACGCCAAATCCGGGGAAAGAACTGGGCACCCGGCTTGCGGCGGCAGGCGCGAAACGGGTCGGTGTGCTGGAGCTGAACAAACTGCCGGGCACGATCATCCATAATCTCAGGGGCGAGATGGACGGTATCGAGATCGTGGATGCGACGGAAATGTATGCGTCTATCCGCCATCTGGCGGACGCGACGGAGATCATGCTCAGTAAGCGCGCCACTGAGATCGCCCACACTGCGTTGGCGCTGGCCACGCCGGGGAAAGAGCCGGTGACGGCGAGCATTCTCTCCGACATCGAGTGGTCCGCCCGCATGCAGGGCTGCGAGGAAATCCTGATCGATATCGCCGAGGACCTGTCGGCATCGCCCGACTTCCGCCGCCTGGACGGAGAGAGCAATTTCGCCAACCGCTATGCGGTGAGATTGTCCGTCGCCTACAAGTGTCATTGGGTTAGGGTCGGCCGGACGTTCGAGCAGGACAATGGCGGTGTGGATCGCAGCGCAGCCGTTGATGCTTACCTGTCGTCGCACCTGCCCACGTTGTGCGAAGACACGCCGAAGGGGTTCACGGCTCACGATAAAGTTTTTGAAGCCTGCATCGGCACCGCGCCCCTTCAGACTGTGCCCGGCCCGATCAACGGCGCTGTGATAAGCCTGACCGCCCGCTGGCGGGATGACGAAGGGTACTGGCTGCTCAGCGAGCCGGCGCTTGTGCCGGCCGACGGCGGTCCGGCAGAACCTCTCACTTAAAAGACCTTCACCTAAAAGAAAAGGCCGGCACGTTGCCGGCCGGCCTCTCCAATCTTCTGTCAAAAAGTGGTCTGATTACATGACCATCTTCGTGGCTTCGTCGTTGGCCTTCATGGCGTCGCCGGTCCACAGACCCTGGGCCTTGTAGAACTTAACGGCAGCCGGGTGATACGGCACCATCGGAACCAGACTCACGGCATTCTTTTGAGAGAATCCGGCAAAGACAGGGCTGGATTTGGTGAAAGCAGCGGTGCCTTTCCACAGGGCCTCGGTGATCTTCTTGGCCGTGGCGTTGTCCAGATCCTTGTGGGTCATCAGGTACGTATCATAGGTGATCAGGTTGGTCGGCCCCATGATTCCCAGCGGCGGAATCGGCTTCGGGAAGTGCGCAAGCTGCAGACCCGGGAACATCATTTTCCGCATCTTAGCCAAGGCGGCCGGTGAATTATCGAAGCTCAGGAAACGCACCTTTTCCTTGGCGTGAATTTCCCGAATGATCGGCATGCCGACCGCGCCCCAGCTGGAATCCACCCGGCCCGCGCCGAAGGTTTTAACGCCGTCAACCACGCCGGTGACCGGCACCTTCACCACGTCGTCCCAGGTGATGCCGCCATTGGCGAGACCCGTGGCGATGGAGTGCGGCAAGGTGGAGTGGCCACCAAAATCGGACGCCAGCTTCTTGCCTTTAAGATCGCCAACCGTCTTAACCGGCGAGTCATTCTTCACCATCAGGCCCAGGCGCAGCACGTTCGGGCCGGAGCGCAGAATGCGATAGTTGGTGCGCTTTTTCTTGGCCTTGTTGCCGCCGGTGACTTCCAGATAAATGGAGCTGGCGGTGATGACGGAAAGCTTGATCTCGCCATTGTTATGCGCGTCGAGATAGGCGTCGGGACCGGCAAACGGCCGCACCACAAAGCGCAAGTCGGAGTTATCGGTCAGGGTCTTAGCCATGGCGGTACCGACCCGGTTCATCAGGCTGCCCTGACGGTCGGTCGCGATAACCATGGTTTGCGCCTGGGCCACGCCCGCCGCGAAGGTCATCAAACCGGCGCCGAGCGCCAGTGCGGTAAATTTCTTGGATACGTACATGAACTACCTCCCAAAGGTTAAATGCCGTACATACGGCTTGGTTCTACTTAGTGCCTCATTATCAGCCACACTGATATCCATATCAATAGAACAAATATGGCGGATATATGATCTCGTCTTACCCCGCTTCGCCGGCCGGTTGGGACCGCGCCTTCAACTGCAGAGCAGTCAGTCCGATAGTGACAATCGCCGCGCCGCCGATCATCGGCCAGGAAATCCCCATCCCCAGCGGAATAACCATGATGATGATCCCGCAGAGTCCGATCAGCACTTGCTCCACAATGGACATGCTTCTGAACATATAACCGGCCATGCCGACCGCCAGCAACGCCACACCGATGGTTGTCTTGATCGCCGCAATGGCGATGTCGGCGCCGGAGCCCTCAAAGATCAGACCCGGCTGGAAGACAAAGACAAACGGCACCACATAGGCCGCGATGCCCATGCGCACCCCGGCGAGACCGGTTTTCCAGAAGTCCGTGTTGGCGACGGCGCAGGCGGCAAAGGTGGCGATACAGATGGGCGGTGTGATCATCGACAGCATACCGAAGTAGAAGATGAACAGATGCGCCGCCATCTTCGGGATGCCAACTTGTTCCAACGCCGGCGCGATCAACAGGGCCAGCATCAGATAAATCACCCCGGACGGCATCCCCATGCCGAGAATAATACAGACGAGCGCGGTCATCAGCAGCAGACTTAAGGCGCTATCCCCCGCCATTTCGGTCAGCAGCAACGAGAAGTTGAAGCCCAATGTTGATATTTGGATAGACCCGATAATCATGCCGGCCAGTGCGGTAATGATCACCAGCTCCAGCACGGTCTGCCCGGTTTCCCGGATCGCGAGCCACAATTTGTTCAACGACGGCCGGGTCGCCGGGTTGAAAAAGGCGACCGCGACGGTCACACCGACCGCCAGCATGGCCGACTCGCCGGGTTCCCACGCTTCGACCAAAAGGGTCCAGATCAGCAGGAAAATCGGAATAATGAAAATCCAGCCCCGCGCCAGGATATTGCCCACCGAGGGCGCGTTGGAGGTGTCCACGGGTTTAAGGTTTCGCTTTGCCGCCTCCAGATCCACCTGCATGAACAGCGCCAGATAGTACATCAGCGCGGGCAGCGCGGCGGCGATGATGACCTCGCCATAGGTCACCCCCATCACGTCAACCATCAGGAA
>JAYQGD010000067.1:0-9470 GCA_038140415.1 Rhodospirillaceae bacterium | reverse complement strand
CTGGTCGGCATCAGCAGTTCCGGGCACCCTGCCCGGTCCATTTCCTCCCGCACAATCTGTTCGATCTTCTTGAGAACCCGGTACCCCAGCGGCAGCCAGGAATAGATGCCGGCGCTTGATTGCCGGATCATGCCGGCGCGCAGCATATACCGGTGCGAGACGATCTGCGCCTCGTTGGGATTTTCTTTGAGGGTCGGGAGAAAAAATTGTGACAGACGCATGCGGCCCGCAATCCTTATTATCGCTTAGATGGTTTCAATGGCGGGGACTGTAGAAAATGGCCGCACCAATGTCCATCGCGCTTGTCGCCCGGCGATCCTAACCGCCGCCGAGAATTGCGCGGCAGTTGTCCAGCATTTCCGAATGTTCCGAATTGCCCAGCGGTTTACCGTTAAAGGTCAGCCGCCCACTGGAGATACTGTACTTGATCTTACCGACAACGCCGTCGCCCAGGTTTGCGCCCACATTTGCCGCAGACTGATGGGCCGCTATGTTGGCGCTATTGGCAGAGGCTGATGCACCTGCGGCTGTTGAGGCCGAGCTCGCAGTGGTCGAGGCCGTGTTTGAAGCGGTCAGCAGTGCAGCCTTCGTTGCATCAGTGCCGGCTGCGGTTTGTCCAAGGCTCGCCGCCGAAGACGCCGCAGTGGCGGCCGCCGCGGAAAATGTGGCCTTATCCGCGGCAGTCGATGCGCTCGCAGCCGAATCAGCATTAGTGCGTGCCGACACGGCCTGCGCATTGATCGAGTTGTAGTCCGAAAGCGCCGTGCTGTATGTCGTGGCGGCCGTCACCGCATCGGTTTGCGCCGTTTTATAGGCCGTTCTGAGAGCGTCATTGGACGGATCGGCATCCCAGGCTGTTTTGGCTGCCGTCACGGCAGCCGTGGCCGCATCGCTGGCCGTCTTGGCCGTGTCGGCAATGGTCTTGGCGGCGCTGGCCGCACTTTCCGCCGACGTCGCCGCCGTAGCGGCTGCATTTGCCGCCGTTTTAGCTTTATCCGCAGCGATGGCCGCCGTGCTGGCCGCGTTCGCATCAGCTTCCGGTTTGCCGAGGAAGTTTCGAATATCGAACTTAACGTCGAAGGAAATGGTGTCGGGAATATTCAGCCGGCTCCCGCCATTGAGATCCGCCGGGGCCACCCGCTTCCCCCGCACGTCGACGCCGGAACGGTAGGTCGGGTCCAGCTTGGCGTGGCGGCGCATGATGCGCTGGCAGTCTTTCTTGGAAATTTCCACGCGCGAGGATTGCGCCAGGCTTTCAGCCGGATAGGCCGTGGCCAAGACCGCGCTCGAAACTACCAGTGATAAAATTCGGATATCCATGGAAGCCGTCCTCCTTCAGGATTACAGCAACACTCTACCACGTATCAGATGAACGAACGGTTGATGCTTAGTCTTTATTCCAAGCCGGCTTGAGCTCGATGATTTTGTCGTAGACCGGGCATTCCTCGGCGTGCGCGCCTGGCAAATAGCCAATGCTCATGAGAAACTCGTTGACGATTTCACCGCCGGTAAACTTGAAAGTCCGCTTAAATAGCTTCACCCATTCCTCTTTCGTCAGCGGATGATGGGCGTCGATCCAATTGGCGAGACTGCCGTGAGATTTCTGAATCTCTAAAATCGTCCGGGCGTTATCGACCGTCGCGTCGATCTTGCGCCGGTTGCGGATGATGGAACTGTCATTGACCAGCCGCTCCTTATCCACGTCATCGAAAGCGGCAACCCGATCAATGCAGAAATTTTCGAAAGCGATGCGAAAGCCTTCACGCTTCTTCAACACGATCAGCCATGAGAGGCCAGCCTGAAAAATTTCCAGCGTCAGGCGCTCGAACAACTCATTATCGTTGTTGATGGGAAAGCCGTATTCCTTGTCATGGTAAGGTCCGTGAAAGGGATGGCCGACGGCTGATTGGCAGTAACTCGACATGATACTCGACTACTTAAACGCTACTTGATACTGGACCTCAAACACATATTAGCCAACCCTTAAGTTAGATAATATCATTTTGGTGCCTATTTTACGGATCGGTTAGAGGGGGCAAAGTCGTCGATTGTGATCAAGTCGTAGGCGTCCACCAGATAGATCGCCAGCCAGACGACAAACGCCAGGACCGTGTTGATCGCCATCTTGATCAGAATCCGGGACTTGTCAGGTGCGCCCGGATCATGCCCCTCCTCCACCTCATTTTGGCGGTTGACGCCAAACGGCAATACCATGAACAAAGTGATCCACCAGACGATAAAGTAAACGGCCAAGCCGGTGACAAATCCCATTTCCTAAACCCTTACAACATGAACGGTGACCAGGGGCCGCTTGCCCACTTTCTCCCGGAATTCCCGGCGAATGGCAATACGAGCCGCTTCTCCCACGGCCTCGTCGTCATCCAGTTCGTCTTCGCTTAAGACATCAAGCGCCTCGTCAATCCGCTCGGTCAGCATTTCCAGGATATAGGGTTCTTCATCCTCATCAATGAGCGCATGCGCCGTCAGTTTGGGCTCCCCGACGATATTGCCGCCTTCATCCAGAACCAGTGTCAGAACCGCGCTGCCGTTATACATGATGCGGGACCGGTCCCGGACCACATCCCCTTCCATGGGGTGCAGCCGATTGCC
Source organism: Rhodospirillaceae bacterium (assembly GCA_038140415.1). Taxonomy (GTDB): domain Bacteria; phylum Pseudomonadota; class Alphaproteobacteria; order Rhodospirillales; family UBA2165; genus JAYPHU01. Next base: position 6,860 of record JAYQGD010000067.1, on the reverse strand, counting down.
TTCCAGCGCGAAGCGGCCGACATCCACATCATCAATAATGCCGGCTGTGTCTGGGGCAAGCTTCACCATGGATCCGTTTTGCACCAGGATCGTCTCAGGCACCTGACAGGCTTTGGCCAGTTCCACATGCTTCAACAGATGCCTAGGCTCACCGTGAACCGGAATGGCGATCTTGGGGCGGATCATCTGATACATCTTGATCAGTTCGTCCCGCGCCGGATGACCCGAAACATGCACATTGCCGTTATGATCGTTGATCACCTCGATGCCTTTGAGGGCCAGGCGGTTTTGCAGCCGTCCAATGGCCAGTTCATTGCCGGGAATGTGCCGGGACGAAAAGATCACCGTGTCGCCTTCCCCCAGCTCCACATCCCGGTGGTCACCGGCGGCGATCCGGGTCAGGGCGGCGCGGGGCTCTCCCTGGCTACCCGTGCAGATATAGAGAACATCTTCGTCGTCCAGATTGGCGGCTGCGCAGGGCTCCAGAAATGACGGTAGATCGCTTAAGTAGCCGGTTTCCCGCGCCGCGGCGTTCATCCGCCACAGAGACCGCCCGACAAGAGCAACAGCCCGGCCATTGGCCGTCGCCGCATCGAAGATGGTTTTCAGCCGCGCGACATTCGAAGCGAAACAGGCAACCGCCACCTTCCCTGTGCAATTGCCGATCAACTCCGTCAGGTGCGACAGCAGCGAGGCTTCGGAGCCGGACGTGCCGTCGACAAACACGTTGGTGGAGTCGCCGATCAGTGCCAGCACCCCTTCCTTGCCCAGCGCCTTCAGGCCGTCCATGTCGGTGACATCACCGATCACCGGGTCCGGATCGAACTTCCAATCACCTGTATGGAAAATGGTGCCGAGCGGGGTGCGGACGGCGATGGCATTGGGTTCCGGCATGGAGTGGGTGAGCGTCATAAACTCGATGGAGAACGGCCCCACGTCGAACTTTCCCTGCAGCGGCACTTCGATGATCTCGACATTGGAGTCCTCGCCGTCCCACTCAAGTTTCTTTCGCAGCAGCGCCGCCGTAAACGGCGTCGCATAGACCGGACACCGGAGCCGCCCCCACAGGTAGGGCACGGCGCCCAGGTGATCCTCGTGCCCGTGGGTCAGGACAATCCCTTTTAGCCGCTTGCGGTTGGCTTCTATGAACTGCGGGTCAGGTACGATCACATCCACGCCCGGCGTTGAATCGTCGCCGAAAGTAATCCCCATATCGATGATGATCCAGTCCCGGTCGTCCGGCGGTCCGAAACCGTAGACGTTGAAGTTCATGCCGATTTCCTCCGTCCCGCCCAGGGGAACGAAGATCAGTTCATTGTCGGCTGAGTTAGGCATTCCGTTGATAGATCGCGAAGAGGCCGCGCAGGGTGAGATCCCCGTCGCTATGCTCGATAACGGAGGAGGCTTCCTGGAACATGGGCGCGAGCCCACCCGTGCCGACGACTTTCAGCGTGTCGCCAAACTCCTCGGAAATACGGCCCACCATGCCTTCAATCATGCTGACATAGCCCCAAAAGATGCCCGAACGCATGGCGGTCACTGTGTTTGTGCCGATGACTTTTTCAGGCTGTTCCACCGCGACGCGGGGCAATTGCGCCGCGCCCAGGTGCAGCGCCTCCAACGACAGGTTGATGCCGGGGCTGATGACGCCGCCGCGATAGTTGCCGTCTTTATCCACCACATCAAAGGTGGTCGCCGTACCGAAATCAACGACCATGAGCGGTCCGCCATAGGTGATTTGGGCCGCCACGGCGTTACACAGCCGGTCCGTGCCGACTTCGTTGGGGTTGTCGATCAACACCTCGATTCCCAGATTCACCGCCGGATCGCCGACGACCTTAGCTTCAACGCCAAAGTACTTTTGACACAGGTTCTTCAGGTGCATCAGATTGTCAGGGACCACGGTGGCGATGATGGCGCCGTCGATGTCGTCCGGGGAAATGGTTTCCCCTTCCAGAAGCTGGCGGAGCCAGATGCCGTATTCATCGGCGGTACGTCCGGCCTTGGTGGCGGCGCGCCACTCGCCCACCACGTCGCCGGCGTCGTTAAAGACGGCGAAAACAATGTTGGTGTTGCCTGAATCTATGGTCAGCAGCATGTAAATTCGGTCCTATTCTTGCCCGACGGCGCGTACGTCACCCGCGGAGATGCTGCGAATATCATCTTTCACCTTAAGCAGCAATTCACCCGTGTCGCCGAGACCGGCAAACCCGCCGGCGACGACCTCTGCGCCCGTATCGATTTGCAAGGGATCGCCTAGGCCGTGGGCCCGCTTCAGCCATGCAGCTTTCAATTGATCGAAGCCGGCGCTCAGCCAGATTTGATACCATTTAAGGCACGCCTCGGCATATGTGGTGAGTGCCGCCTCGACCTCTACTTCTTGGCCCAACTCCTCGGCAATGCTGCCGGCGGGATAGCGGGTGTCTGCGGGATGATGCGCCAGGTTCACCCCGCATCCGGCGACGATCCAATCACTTTGGTTTTGAGTGATAGGTCCGGCCTCCAGGAGAATGCCGGCGATCTTTTTACCGTTCAGCAGAACGTCGTTCGGCCACTTGAAGCGAACATCGGCTGTGTCATCAAACGCCAACACCATCTCCGCCACGGCCAGCGGGGAGATAAAACTCGCCTGCGCCAGTTCTTGAGCGGATTTGTCCGGCCGGAGGATAAAAGTGGAATAGAGGTTGCCCGGCTTGGAGACCCAGTCCCGTTCTCGCCGGCCTCGCCCCGTGGTCTGCTCTTTGGACCACAACAGGGTCAGATCATCAGCGCTATCAGCGGCCATGCGTTTTGCCTCGTCATTCGTACTGCCGATCGTATCGAATGCGAGGAGAGTGATCTCGAAAGGAAGTTTGGGGCCGGTCAATCTTAGCTGGGGAACAGCGCAGCGCTGGCCGCTTCGGCGGCGCTCAGCAATGGCGCGGGCAGGAAGATAAACAGCAGGATGATCAGACCCGTCACCGCCAGGAGGACCTTCATTTCCATTCTGATCTGACCGTCCAGAGCGTCTTCCGGCGGATCGAAGTACATCACTTTGACAATCCGGATGTAATAGAAGGCGCCGACGACACTGGCCAGAACGCCGATAATCGCGAGGCCGAACAGCTCCGCCTGGATAGCGGACTGGAAGACGTACAGCTTGCCCAGGAAACCGGCCAGCGGCGGAATGCCGGCCATGGAGAACATAAAGATGGTCAACACGGCGGCCATGGCCGGATTGGTTTTGGAGAGGCCGGCGAGATCATCAATGTCTTCGACCATGCGGCCACCCTTCTTCATCAACAAGATGCAGGCGAAGGTGCCGAGGTTCATGACCATATAGATGGCCAGATAGACCAGCATCCCGTTAACGCCGGCGATACGAATTTCCGCGTCCCCTGCCTGCCCGGCGACGGCGAGGCCAATCAAGGCGTAGCCCATGTGTCCGATGGAGCTGTATGCCATCAGCCGTTTGATATTCTTCTGATTGATCGCGGCGAATGCTCCCAGCACCATGGACGCGATGGAAATGAAAATAACGATCTGCTGCCACTGACTTCCCAGTTCGCCGAACGGCACGGTCATCACCCGGATAAAGAGCCCCATGGCGGCGATTTTGGGGGCGACGGCAAACAAGGCCGTCACCGGGGTCGGCGCGCCTTCATAAACGTCCGGGGTCCACATGTGGAACGGCACGGCGGAGACCTTAAAGGCCAGACCCGCCAGGACGAACACGATGCCGATGATCACACCGACAGGCGCCGTGCCTTCGCTGTCCCGGAAGAGCTGCGCCAGGGTATCGAAGTTGGTGGTGCCGGAGAAGCCGTAGACCAGCGACATGCCGTAAAGCAGAAGCCCGGACGCCAGCGCGCCCAGCACGAAGTACTTGAGCCCGGCCTCGGCGGAGCGGGTGCTGTCCCGCTGGAACGAGGCGATGACGTAGAGCGCGAGGCTTTGCAGCTCCAACCCAAGATAGAGCGCGATGAGATCGTTGGCCGACACCATCATCATCATGCCGAGGGTTGCGAGAACAATCAGCACGGGGAATTCGAACCGGAAGATGCCGTGTTCTTCCAGGTACTGCCGGCTCATCAGGATGGCGGCGGCGGCGGAAACCAAGACAAGGCCTTTGATGTAGACCGCGAACGTGTCCGTGACGAAGGCGCCCCCGAAGGTGACCGACCTTCCGTCGGTGACCAGGCCAACGAAAATGACCGCAACGATCAGCACCAAGATGCCGCCGTACGTCGTCGACCGTGCGCCCGCCTTGTCCCGGGAGTAAACGCCGAGCATCAACAGGATCATCGAGGCGACGGCCAGGAAAATCTCCGGCAGCGCCGGCATCATTTCGGGGAATTCAAAGTTTACCATACCTATTCCCCTACTTCGCCGCGACCGTGGTCATCGCTTCATAGGCAGCGAGCGCGCCTTGATAACGATCTACCAGATTCTCGACCGAGGCATGCATGACGTCCAGGAAGGGTGTCGGATACACGCCCATGAAAAAGACCAAGGCCAACAGCGGCGCAAAAACAGCAACCTCTCGCGGGCTCACGTCCAGGATGCCTTTAAGGTCGTCCTTGGTGAGCTGCCCGAAGATCACCCGCCGGTAGAGATACAGCATATACGCCGCGCCCAGGATCAGACCAGTGGCGCCGAACAGGGCGACCAAGCTATTGGCCTTGAACGTGCCGGCCAGGATCAGGAACTCGCCCACGAAACCGGCCGTGCCGGGCAGGCCGACCGAGGCCAGCATGAAGATCATAAAGATCAGCGCGTAGAACGGCATTCTATGGACCAGGCCGCCATAGGTCGCGATTTCCCGCGAATGCATCCGGTCATAGACCACGCCGACGCAAAGGAACAACGCGGCGGAGACAACACCGTGGCTCAGCATCTGGATGATCGCGCCTTCGATGCCCTGCTGGTTGGCGGCGAAAGTGCCCATGGTGACAAAGCCCATATGCGCCACCGAGGAATAGGCGATCAGCTTTTTCATGTCGGTCTGCGCCAAGGCGACCAACGAGGTGTAGATCACCGCGATCACGCTCAGGGTGAAGATCAGCGGCGTAAAGTCCGCCGAGGCGATTGGGAACATCGGCAGTGAAAAGCGCAGGAATCCATAGCCGCCGAACTTCAACAGCACACCAGCCAAGATCACCGAGCCGGCCGTCGGCGCCTCCACATGCGCATCAGGCAGCCAGGTGTGCACCGGCCACATGGGCACTTTGACGGCGAAGGAGGCGAAGAACGCCAACCACAACCACGGCTGCAACGTCACCGGGAAATCATGGGTCAACAGCTTGGTGATATCCGCCGTACCGGCCTGGAAGATCATGGTCAGGATGGCCAGCAGCATCAGCAACGAGCCAGCCAGCGTATAGAGAAAGAACTTGAACGCGGCATAGTTTCGCCGCGGCCCGCCCCAGACGCCGATGATCAGGAACATCGGGATCAGCACGCCTTCGAAGAAGATATAGAACAGGATCAGATCAAGCGCGGTGAACATGCCGATCATCAGGGTTTCCAACACCAAGAAGGCGATCATGTATTCCTTCACCCGGTCGGTGATGGTAATCCAGCTCGCGCCGACACATAGCACCGTCAGTAGCGTCGACAGGATGACGAAGAACATGGAAATACCGTCGACGCCCAGGCGGTAGGCGAGGCCAAGTTCTTCCAGCCAGACAACTTCTTCGGTGAACTGAAAATTGGCCGAGGTGGTGTCGAAATTGATCCAGATGACCAGGGACACCAGGAACGTGATGACGGACACCCAAAGGGCGATCCAGCGGGCGTTCCGGTCGACGATCTCTTGCTTTTCGTCACGCGCCATCAAAATAAACAGGACGCCCGCCAGCGGCAGGAAGGTGATCAGGGACAGCCAGGAAATATTTTCCATCGCTTAGCCTCCCCTAGTCACCAGGAACCAGGTGATCAACCCGGAGATACCGACCAGCATGGCGAACGCGTAGTGATAGAGGTAGCCGCTTTGCAGGGCCGCCGCGCGTTTCGCAACGTTTCTGACAGCCGCCGCCACGCCGTCCGGGCCGACGCCGTCAATCAATTGGCCGTCGCCTGACTTCCAGAACCCGTAGCCGAGAGAGAAGCTCGGTTTGACGAAGACCTTGTCGTAGAGCTCGTCGAAATACCACTTGTTGAGCAGGAACCGATAGAGCTTCGGAAAGCCGTTAGCCAAGGCGCCCGGCAGTTCCGGCGCAAACATATACATCAGGTAAGCCAGGGCGATGCCGGCAATACCGACGACCAGGGGCAGGAACTTCACCCAGATGGGCGAATGGTGGGCGTTTTCGAGGGCGTTATGCCCTTCCAGCACGAACAGAGAATTACCCCAGAAGTTCGCCGAGCCGTCGCCGACGAAATACTGGAACGTCGAGATACCGACAACCAGCGCGCCGATGGCCAGGAATACCAATGGCAGGATCATCACCTTCGGCGATTCATGGACATGGGCCAGGGTCACGTCATCCGCCCGGCTTTCACCGTGGAAGGTCATGATCAGCAACCGCCAGGAATAGAAGGCCGTCAGGAAGGCAGCGGCAATCCCCATCCAGAATGCGTAGTAGCCGATGCCCGTATGCGCGCCCCAAGCGGCTTCCAAAACAATATCCTTGGAGAAGAAGCCGGAGAACGGCCAGATGCCGGCGAGCGCCAGACTGCCGATCCACATGAGCACGTAGGTTACCGGGATCAGCTTATAGAGCCCGCCCATCTTGCGCATATCCTGTTCATCGGACATGGCGTGGATGACCGAGCCCGCGCCCAGGAACAGCAGCGCCTTGAAGAACGCGTGGGTGATCAGGTGTAAAATGCCGGCGCTGTAGGCCGAGACGCCAAGCGCGAAGAACATATAGCCGAGC
>JAYQGD010000066.1:0-9498 GCA_038140415.1 Rhodospirillaceae bacterium | reverse complement strand
TAAACGGCAGGTAATTGAGCGAGAACCCTTCCCGCGCCTTCCAGGCCGCGCCCTTGGCCTTGCGCGCCTTATCGACGCCGGAGAAATCCACCTCGACGCCCTGGTGCACATGGGGGCTGACGGTTTTGGAGCGTACCATATGCTCCGCCGTCATCTGGCGAATGCGATTGAACGGAATGACTGTCTTGCCGTCCCCCGATTTTGGAGCCGGCAAAGAAGGCCGGGCCGCCGGAGCTGCCGCAGGCGCACCTTTGAGATAAGCCAGCACATCGGCTTTCTTGATCCGGCCGTCCCGGCCGGTGCCGGTAATCTGCGCCGGATCCAGATTGTTTTCCGCCACCAGCTTACGCACCACGGGCGACAGCTTGTTTTGGTCACCGCGCGCTGCCGGCTTTGACGCAGCCGGAGCGGGTGCTGCAGCGGGCACAGGTGCGGTCTCGGCAGCAGGTGCCGCTTTCGGCGCCTCTTTCGCCGGCCCACCACTTTTAGAACTCGCCTTGCCGTCGTCGATTACCGCCAGAACCGTTCCCACGGGCACGGTTTCGCCGGCATCCACATTGATGGCCTGCAGCACGCCGGTGGCGGGGGCCGGAACCTCCATCTCCACCTTGTCGGTGCCGATCTCGAACAACAGCTCGCCGGTTTTCACTTTGTCGCCGGCAGACTTGTGCCAGATGGTGAGGGTGCCTTCGGCGACCGTCTCACCCAGTTGGGGCATCAGGACATCCATGTCAGTCCACCTCGCGGCGTACGGTCTCGAAGATGCGGTCCACCGACGGCAGAGCGATGTCTTCCAGCTCATCCGCCGACGGCAGCGGAATGTGCGGCGTGGTAATGCGCACAATCGGCATGTCCAGGTTCCAGAACATTTCCTCGGCGACGATGGAGGACACTTCCGCACCCCAGCCGCAAAGCCGGGGATTTTCCTCGACGGTCACCAGCCGGGATGTCTTTTCCACCTGCTCGAAGATGGTCTTGGTGTCCAACGGCACCAGGCTCCGAAGATCGACCACGGACGCTGAAATGCCGGCTTCCGACTGCAACCGCTCGGCGGCGGCCAGCGCGCGCGGCACCATGGCGGCGAGCGCCACGATGGTCACGTCATCACCGTCGCGAACGACCTTGGCCGTGCCGATCTCGTCCACATGCTCGCCGTCGGGCACTTCGCCCTTGCTGGCGTACAGAGACTTTTGTTCGAAGAACAGAACCGGGTCAGGATCGCGGATCGCCGCGGCCATCAGACCTTTGATGTCCGCCGGGGTCGACGGGGCCACAACCTTAAGGCCGGGGATCATCATCGCCCAGTTCTCCACGCTTTGGGAGTGCTGTGCGCCGAACCGGGCGCCGCCGCCGTTGGCGGTGCGGATCACCAGGGGCACGTCCACCTGACCGTTGGTCATATAGCGGCTCTTGGCGATCTGGTTGGCGACGATATCCCAGCACACCGCCAGGAAGTCGGAGAACATGATCTCGGCGATGGGTTTCAGTCCCGTCATCGCCGCGCCCATGGCCGCGCCGAGAATGGCCTGCTCGGAGATCGGCGTATCGCGCACCCGAAGGGGCCCGAATTCATCGTACAGGCCCACAGTGGCCTTAAACACGCCGCCGGCCTTGGCGATATCCTCGCCGAGGAAGACCACGTCCTCGTCCCGGCGCATTTCCTGGGCAATGCCTTCGATAACGGCTTCCCGATAGGTTAGTTCCGCCATGACGAACCTCCATCCGCATAGACATCCGTCATCAGCACATCATCCGAGGGCGGTGGCGATTCTTTGGCCGCCTCCGTCGCCTCATCAACCCGCCTGAGAACGTCTTTTTCAATGCCGTCGATGACCTTCTTGGTCACGCCGAATTCACTGAGGCGCTCCCGGTAGACCTTGATCGGATCGCGCTCCATCCATTTTTCCAGCTCGCCTTCCGGCCGGTAGGTGGCGGGGTCGGCACGGGAATGTCCCACATGCCGGTAGGTCTTAGCCTCGATCAGAGACGGCCCGTCGCCGGCGCGGGCTTTCTCAGCCGCATCACGGGCGACCCGGTAAACCGCATCGGCGTCATTGCCGTCAACGATGATCGAGGGCAGGCCGTAGGCCGCCGCCCGATCCGCCGCCGGATGTTCCACCGCAGTCACTTCGCTGATCGGCGTGTATTCCATATAGAGGTTGTTCTCGCAGACAAAGATCACCGGCAGCTTCCAGATCACCGCGAAGTTCAGGGCTTCGTGGAATGCGCCGATGTTGGTGGTGCCGTCGCCGAAGAAGCAGAACGCCACTTGGCCGGTGCCTTTATATTGCGCCTGCCAGGCCGCGCCCGCCGCGATGGGCAGATGCGCGCCGATGATGGCGTAGGACCCCATGGCCCCCTTCTCCACATCGGTCAGATGCATGGAGCCGCCCTTGCCGCCGAGCATCCCGCAGGACCTGCCCATCAATTCACCGAGCATGCCGGTCATCGATGTGCCGCGCACCAGCGTGTGAGCGTGGCCGCGATAGGTGCAGAAGGTGTAATCGTCTTCGCGCATGGCCGCGGCGCAGCCGGCGGAGACCGCCTCTTGACCGATGGCCAGGTGGCTGGTGCCTTTAATCATGTTTTGGAAGAACAGGTCGTGCGCGCGCTGTTCCAGATGCCGGACCTCCAACTGGAGCTCCCACATTTTGAGGCGCTTCTCCTCGCCGATATCGTCGTTCTTGTTGCCGGCTTTAGCCGCCGGCTTGGCTGCCGCCTTCGACTTTACCGCACGTTTCTTGGTTGCCCGCTTTTTGCTCGCTGCTTTGGCCACATCAACCTCCCTAGCCGCGCCAGAATTCCGTGGAACTTTCAACTGAACTTTCAACTGGCGAAATCTTTTACCGGCAATCTATGCAATCGATTGCACGGCCATTGACGGATCATCACACAGACAGTAAAACCTGTCAATAATTCTCTGCAATCGTTTGCACGAAATTCGGTTCACGGGCCGAAAACCCTCAAAAAACAAGCGATTTAGCGGAAAAGGTGATGGACGAACGGGTTCTATTCATTTTGAATAGGGCCCACACAAAACAACCAATTCGGTGGAGGCACTGATGCATTACACACGACCGAGATCAACCGCGACATGGGGCGTCCAGGCCAAGGACTGGGAAGCCGGGATCGATTACAACAAACTCCGGGCGGACCGGCTGCAACGGGCGCAGGAAGCCTGTGCAGACGCGGGTTTCGGCGCGTTCTTGTGCTTTAACTTCGACAACATCCGCTACATCACCGCCACGCATATCGGTGAGTGGGGCCGCGATAAGTTCGACCGGTATTGCCTCGCGCCGACCGACAGCGCACCGTTTCTGTGGGATCCGGCGCCGCCGGCCAAACGGAAAGCCTCCCCGTGGCTGGGCAACCGGGTGGACGCGCCGGTCAGCACCATGCAGGGCGCCATTCCGCCGGAACACGGCGTGCAGGACGTCTTCGCCAAGCAGATCAAGGAAAAGATGGTCGAACTTGGTATCGAGAAACAACCCCTCGGCATCGACGTGATGGAACTGCCCATGCTTCGCGCCTTGGAGAAAGAGGGCATCGATGTGGTGGACGGCCAGCAGGCGCTGATGAACGCCCGCGAGGTCAAAACCGAGGAAGAGATTGAGTTGCTGAAAGTCGCCGCCGCCATGGTGGACGCGACCTATCTGGATATCGCCAAGGCGATCCGGCCGGGGGCGCGGGAAAGCGACCTGGTGGCCATTGCCAACGACAAGCTCTACGCCATGGGTTCCGAGCGGGTTGAGTGCGTGAACTCGGTGGCCGGCCCGCGCGGCGCGCCCCACTCGCACACGTTCTCCGACCGGATCATTCAGCCGGGCGACATGATCTTCCTGGATATCATGCACAGCTTTAACGGCTACCACACCTGTTACTACCGCACCTTCATCTGCGGCCTGCCGAACGAAGCCCAGAAGGAAGCCTATGAAATTTGCTCTTCCTGGGTGAACGCGGCGCTGGAAGCCATCAAGCCGGGTGTGAAGATTGACGACATCGCTAAGGTTTGGCCGAAAGCGGAAGAGTTCGGCTACGCCAACGAGGACGAAGCCTTCCTGCTGCAGTTCGGCCACGGCGTCGGTCTCAGCCTGTGGGAACGCCCGATCATCTCGCGGCGCTACATGGGGCAGACGACCGAGCTGAAGAAAGGCATGGTCTTCGCCGTCGAGTGCTGGAAAGGCGCGGAAGACGGGTCCGGCGCGGCGCGGATCGAAGAAGAAGTGGTGGTCACCGACGACGGGTGCGAAATCATCACCAACTTCCCGAGCGACCACCTGATTTCCTGTGGCCTGCCGGGTTGTGAGATCTATTGAGCAACCCCAACCGCATATGGGTCACACTCATCACCGGATTTTTGGGGAGCGGCAAGACAACCTTGCTGAACACGCTCCTCAAACATCCGGAGATGAATCAGGCCGCCGTAATCGTCAATGAGTTCGGCGAGATCGGGCTCGACTATGACCTGGTCGAGCGCAGCGATGAAAACGTGGTGCAGCTCGCCAACGGCTGCCTCTGCTGTTCAGTCAAAGGCGATCTGATTGATACCTTCCGCGATCTCTATATCCAACGCAACGCCGGCACCATCCCCTATTTCGACCGGGTGGTGATCGAGACCACGGGCATTGCCGATCCGGCCCCGGTGCTGCAGATCATCTTTACCAATCCCATGGTGATGAACCATTACACGCTGGACGGGGTGGTCACCACGGTGGACGCCATCAACGGCGTTTCCAGCCTGTCGCGCTTTCCGGAATGTGTGAAGCAGGCGGCGATCGCCGACCGGTTGATCATTACCAAGTCCGATCTGGTCGAGGGCGCGGATCACGACGCCAAGATCGAAGACCTGTCGGGACGCCTACGCGCCCTCAACCCGGCGGCGCCGATTGTCGTGCGCACAACAGGCGAGGTGGATCCGGATGATCTATTCGGCACCGGCATGTTTGATCCCAAGACAAAACAAGTAGATTTCGATTCATGGGTCGATCCGGCCAATTACGCCGTCGAGGCCAACGATAATCCGTTCGACGCGGATGGAGAGCTCAGCGAAGAAGCGCTGGCCTATTACAAGGAGCACGGTCACACGCCGGACGAGGAACACCATCACCACCACGACCAGTCCATCAAGACGTTCTGTGTGGTGCGGGACGAGCCCATGTCTTTAGACATGCTGCGTATGTTCCTGGAAGGCCTGACCAACGAGGCCGGGCCGGACCTGTTGAGGGTCAAAGGCATCATCAATATCGAGGATGAGCCCGACCGCCCCGCCGTGATCCAGGGCGCGCAACAGATTTTTCATTCCCTGGAGTTTATGGACAAGTGGCCGTCGGATGACCGGCGAACCCGCATCGTCTTTATCACCCGGGATATCGAACAGGCGTATATCGAGGATACGCTGGCGCTGATTGAACGGGTCGCACAACGAACCGTGGCCGCCGGCGCCGGCCTGGTCTAAGACCACAAACAAGAACACAAAAATTAGGGAGGAGCATATGCATTTCGTTATTTTCTGCCTGGACAAGCCCGGCATCACCCGCGATCCCGCGGTCATGCAGGCCCATGTCGAGTATCTCAACGACAGCCCCATCAAGAATGTCATGTCCGGTCCGCTGACCGGCGATGACGGCGAGGGGGTGATCGGCAGCCTTTATGTGGTTGAAGCGGAAAGCCGCCAGGCCATCGAAGACTTTCAGAAAGACGATCCGCTGGTGAAGGCGGATTATTGGCAAACCGTCGAAGTGCGCGCCTTCAACAAGCGCGTCGACAACAGAGATTGATTTAGAGGAGAAGAACCAATGGATCTCGGACTTAAAGGAAAAAACGCGGCCATCACCGGCTCCAGCCAGGGCATCGGTGAAGCCATCGCCATGGCGCTGGCGGAAGAAGGCTGCAACGTGGCCATCAACGGTCGCGATGAAGGGCGGATCAACAAGGTGGTCGCCGCCGCCGAAGCCAAGGGCGTCAAGGCCGTCGGCATCATCGCCGACATGTCCTCCGAAGCCGGCTGCCAGGAATTCGTCGAGAAAGCCGCCGCCGGTCTGGGCGGGATCAACATCCTGGTGAACAATGTCGGCGGCATGATCCCCGGCGCCTTGGACAATATGGGCGAGGACGTGTGGAGCACCGCCATCAACCTGAACCTGATGGCCTGCGTCTACACCACCAAACATGCGATCGCGCATCTCAAGAAAAACGATCACGGCCGGGTTTTGAACGTCTCGGGCATTTCCGGCACGCAGTTGCTGCCGGGCTCGTACACCACGACCATCCCCAACACCGGCATCATCGGGTTCACCAAGCTGATCGCCAATGAGTTGGCGCCCAGCAATATCACGGTCAACAACATCTGCCCCGGCATGACGGCGACTGAATCCTGGCTGCCCCGAGCCGAGGCCATGGCCAAGGTGCGCGACACCACGTCGGACAATCTGCGGGAGATGTTCTCGGCGCAGACCATGCTGGGCCGCTGGGCCGACCCGTCGGAAATCGGCGACGTGGCGGCGTTCCTGGTCTCGGACAAGAACTCCTACATGACCGGCACCACCGTCGAAGTGTGCGGCGGCATTACCAAGTATATCGGGTAAGTTATCGGGGGATGCGCGACCAGCGCGTCCCCCTACCCTCTTAGGGCCCCTCTTCGGGCAATAACGGCCCGTAGTCGATCTCATAGCCCGCCGGCAGCCCCAGCCAGTCCAAGGCTTGCTCCAAATTCCGAAACGCCAATCTGTTCTGCCCTTGGGTGGTCCGGGTGACCAAGGCCCAGGCGTGCGCCTTGGCATAATCCGCCGGCGAAGAGACAAGCCAGGCGAACCGGCTACCCTGCATCAGCAGATGTTCCTTGGTGTAGGCGCTGTCGAAATCCTTCTTGAACCAGTCGTAATTCATCTCCGCCGGCAGCCGGATATCCCGCGTGTCGCGCAGAAAGCTCATCCCCGGTTTGAACGCCGGATCGGCGACAATCATGTTGATCGCCTGAAGCCCTTCGGCCGGCACATAGGTAGGATGACACACGAAGCAACAATTGTTCTGAGCGTCGAGACTGATCCTGAAAGACATTGTGCGAGTAAATTTGCCACGTGGTTTCGATTCAGGAACGGTATACACCGAAATCAACCAAATGGTGCGGACCGGACATCTTAAATATAGGGATGCGCGCGGCGAGTGGCGACACCGTTATTTTAGGGAATCCCCCAGACTCTGGGCCAAAAACCGCGCAATTTTCCGTGATCCGGCGGGCATGGTGTGCACGCTGTCATAGAAATCCCGTGGACCGAAATCTAATTCGCCGGCCAAATCGATGCAGCGCAGCGCCAGTTCGGCACATACCGCCAGGGTCACATCGTTGAAAAGTTGCATGGTTAAAAGGGCGCGGTTGGAAATTTTCTCGTCTGCCCCTTTCTGGACCAGGGCATTTAGCTCCCCATCCTCGTAGCGATAGTCGCCACGCGGTTGAGTCACGAAAACCGGCCGGGCGCCGAATTTCTGAATTCGGGATGCCAGGGTGCGGAGACGTTTGCGATACTCGGCCAGCGCAGAACCCAGTTCTTCACGAAGTTGTTCTTCGCCCACCCAATCGTTCACCGGCTTCCACGTGCCGGTGCGATATGAATTTGCTCCATGCATCAGCCGGGTATGCTGTGCCACGAACATGCCGCGAATGCGCCTGAACTGATTGTAGAGCACACTGTGGTTCATGATGTATTGCCGGAGCTGCCGGGAATGTTCGGGCGATTGCATCGTGTCGTACTGCTCCCGGTTCGCGCCGACAGCAACATCGTTGATCCCCACATAGGCCAGTACGATGTCCGGTCTCAGCCGGGGAATATTGGGAAACCAAAGATCGAAGGCGGCGATATGCCCCACCGTGGACTGCCCATCCACGGCAGCGTTTACTATATAAACGTTCCGACCGGCCGCTCTAAGCTCTTGTTGGAGCTGATGGACCCAGGTCTCCGTATCGTCGAGAAACCGCTCGTTGGTCGTACTGCCGCCGATGGCCAAGACGTTGATATTGGCCGGATTGCCGCCATAGTCGCCGCGCAGTCCGTGTTCGTCTCGTGTATAGGTGATCACCTTGCCCGGAGAAATGAACTCAGATACATCGAAAAAACGCGTCTCGTTGCGAGGGACGTTGAGGATGCTGTAGCTCGGCCCGAAAAACCAATTGCCGAAAATCAGCTCGGCCGCGACCAGAACGATCACGATCAGTCCGGCGTTGATCCCAATGATACGGCCAAAGCGTTTCATACCTAGGCAATAGCCTGTTTAGGCGCGTGAATAAAGAGTTGGCGCAACATTGACCCTGGACCTCCTCCGCTTAACCACGGAAAATGCGTCTCTCTCCGGGAGGCAGGAAACAATCACAATGACCATCGACACCCATACCCATTACATCACCGCCGACATGCGCGCCGCGTTCAAACAGCGCACCGAACCGCCGTTTATTGATGAGACCGAGGATGGCAGGGAACGCTTCCATATGCCCATCGGCCATCTCATCTTGAATGACGCCTATTACGACATGGGTGCCCGGATCACCTTCATGGACGAGGTCGGCGTGGATCGGCAAATTCTGTCCTTCCCCGGCCTGTTCGGCCTGGACAGTCTGCCGGTAGAAGACTGCTTCCCCGTCATCCAGGGCTTCAATGACCATGTCTCGGGTCTCACCAAACAACACCCGGATCGCTTTTCCGGTCTGGCCGCCCTACCGTTTGCCGATATCGATCTTTGCGTCGAGGAATACAAACGCGCCCGGACCGAGCTCGGCCTGATCGGCGCTATCCTGCCGGTGAATACGCTGGTCAGCAAAGACCATGCGGAACGGCTGGCCCCGATCTTTGCCGCCGCGCAGGAACTGGGCGGGCATCTGTTTGTCCATCCCGGCCGCCGCCCCGACGAGGTGCCGCCGGCCGGCGCCGCGCCCAAGGGACCATCCTTTGCCGACAGTATGGCGGCCCGCCAGGCATTGGCCGTGCAAGACCGGTGTTCCGCCGCCATGGTGACGCTCATCTTCACCGATTTCCTGGACGCCTATCCGGATGTCACCCTGCATGTGGCGAACCTGGGCGGCACCCTGCCCATGGTGGTGGAGCGCATGGACCAGGTGAATGTCACCCGCAGCCCCGACAAACCGATGCCGTCATCGCTTCTGAACAAAGTCTATGTGGATTGTTCGTCCCTGGGCCCGCGGTCCATTGAGATCGCCGCCGCCTTCTACGGCGCGGACAAAATCCTGCTCGGCACAGACTGCCCCATTTTCATGACCCAATGGTCCCTGGACGCCATCAATGACGCCAAGATCAGCGAGGCTGACAAAGACCTGATCCGCCACGGCAACGCGGCGAGGCTGCTGGAAAAGTATCTTTAGGTTTTTAGTTCAGCTATTTTGTCCGTTAGTAGACACAAATCAGTCGAAATCGAGCACCCTGTTTTTGGGCCGAGATTGACCCTGGTTGTGTAAAAACGTTTTGTTTTTGAGTTTCTGTTAGACTCTCGTTG
>JAYQGD010000065.1:0-9621 GCA_038140415.1 Rhodospirillaceae bacterium | reverse complement strand
GAGCAACATTCCGGTCGGCACCATCATCCACAATGTGGAGATGAAAGTCGGCGGTGGTGGTCAGATCGCCCGGTCCGCCGGCACCTATGTGCAGTTGATCGGTAAGGACCAGGGCTATGCGCAGCTTCGTCTGGCGTCCGGTGAAATTCGCATGGTGCGGGCCGAGTGCATGGCCACCATCGGCGCCGTGTCAAATCCGGATCAAGCCAATACCAAGCTTGGTAAGGCGGGCCGCAATCGCTGGCTGGGTAAACGCCCGTCGGTTCGCGGCGTTGCCATGAACCCGGTGGATCACCCCCATGGTGGTGGTGAGGGCCGGTCCTCCGGTGGCCGCCATCCGGTGTCTCCGTGGGGCAAGCCGACCAAGGGTAAACGTACGCGGAATAACAAGAAGACCGACCGGCTGATTATGCGCCGGCGGAAGCGGTAAAGGAGGAACTGTGTCTCGTTCTGTTTGGAAAGGACCGTTCGTCGACGGTTATATGCTGAAGAAGGCGGAGGCCGCCCGAGCATCCGGTCGTAATGACGTCATTAAGACTTGGTCCCGGCGTTCCACCATCCTGCCGCAATTCGTTGGCCTGACCTTCGGGGTCTACAACGGCCAGAAATTCATCCCCGTGTTGGTGACTGAAAACATGGTGGGTCACAAGCTGGGCGAGTTTTCGCCGACCCGCAATTACTACGGTCACGCCGCGGACAAAAAAGGCAAGAGGGACTAATCATGGGCAAGAGTGCAGCCCCCCGGCGTTTGGCTGATAACGAAGCGAAGGCTTTTTCGAAGTCGATCCGCATCAGCCCGCAGAAACTGAACCTGGTGGCCCAGACCATCCGGGGTAAGTCCTGCGAGGAAGCCTTGAACGAATTGACCTTCTCCCGTCGCCGTGTGGCCGGCGAGGTGAAGAAGGTTCTGCAATCGGCCATCGCCAATGCGGAAAACAATCAGCAACTGGACGTGGACCGTCTGTTTGTCGCCGAAGCGACCGCCGGCCGTCAGTTTGTTATGAAACGCTGGAAGGCCCGGGCTCGCGGCCGGGTGGGGCGCATTTTGAAGCCCTTCAGCAACTTAACCATTGTGGTGCGCGAACGCGAGGAGACGGCGTAATGGGGCAGAAAGTCAATCCGATCGGTTTTCGCGTCGGTATCAACCGGACCTGGGATTCCCGCTGGTACGCCGACAAGAACAGTTATGCCGATCTTCTGCACGAGGATTTGGAGCTTCGCAGCTATCTGCAGAGCCGCCTGCAGCAGGCCGGTCTCAGCAAGGTTGTCATTGAACGTCCGGCGCGTCGCGCACGGGTGACCATTCATACGGCCCGTCCGGGTGTTGTGATCGGCAAGAAGGGCGCGGATATCGAGACGCTGCGGGCCGAACTGGGGCGCCGCACCGGTGGCGATGTCAGCCTGAATATTGTTGAAATTCGCAAACCGGAAATCGACGCTCAGTTGATCGCCGAAAACATTGCCCAGCAGTTGGAGCGCCGGATTGCTTTCCGCCGCGCCATGAAGCGGGCCGTGCAGTCGGCCATGCGTCTGGGCGCCGAAGGTATCCGGATTAACTGCGCCGGTCGGTTGGGCGGTGCGGAAATTGCCCGGACCGAATGGTATCGCGAAGGACAGGTGCCGCTGCACACGCTCCGTGCGGATATCGATTACGGGACCGCCAGATCCAAAACCACGTACGGCATCTGCGGCGTCAAGGTTTGGGTCTATCGCGGTGAAATTCTGGCTCACGATCCGATGGCCGTTGAGAAACGCGCCTTGGAACAACAGCCGCAGCGTTAAGGGTCAAGGAACGGAACAATGCTTCAGCCTAAAAGAACAAAATTCCGGAAAGCCCATAAGGGCCGGATTCACGGGAACGCCAAGGGCGGCTCCGCGTTGAACTTCGGGTCCTACGGCTTGAAGGCGATGACCCCGGGCCGGATCACCGCTCGCCAGATTGAGGCGGCGCGGCGGACCATGACCCGGCACATGAAACGTGCAGGCCGCGTCTGGATCCGCATTTTTCCGGATATTCCGGTGTCGACCAAACCGGCGGAAGTTCGCCAGGGTAAAGGTAAGGGTACGCCCGAATATTGGATTGCCCGGGTGAAGCCCGGCCGGATCATGTTTGAAATCGACGGTGTGCCGGAAGGCATTGCCCGGCGGGCCTTTGAGCTGGCGGCGGCAAAACTGCCGAACCAGACAAAATTCGTGCAGCGCCTGGGGGCGGGAGATTAAGCGATGAAAGCCGAAGATCTGCGCACCAAGACGGTCGACGAACTGAACGACCAGGTGAACGACCTGGCCAAGGAAGCCTTTAACCTGCGCTTTCAACAGGCCAGTGGTCAGCTCGAGAATACTGCCCGCGTCCGTGCGGTCCGCCGTGACCTTGCCCGGGTAAAGACAATTTTGAAGGAAAAGACGCGGGAAGCCGCCTCCTAAGGAGTTTTAGTGATGCCGAAGCGAATTATGCAGGGTGTCGTAGTGAGCGACAAAATGGACAAAACGGTCGTCGTCAATGTCGAGCGTAAGTTCGCCCATCCCCTGTACAAAAAGTACATCAAACGCTCGAAGCGTTATCACGCTCATGACGAAAACAACGCGTGCAAGGTCGGGGACATTGTCAGCATTCAGGAATGCCGGCCGTTGTCCAAGACCAAACGCTGGGAAGTAATCGCCGACGCCGGTTAAGGCGCGGTGGAATAGAAGGACGTAAGCAGATGATTCAGATGCAAACCAACCTGGAAGTGGCGGATAATTCCGGCGCGCGACGGGTGCAGTGCATCAAGGTTCTTGGCGGTTCGAAGCGTAAATTCGCTTCGGTCGGCGATGTAATCGTGGTGTCGGTTAAAGAGGCTATTCCGCGCGGCCGCGTGAAGAAAGGCGAAATACACCGTGCCGTCGTTGTGCGCACGGCGAAGGAAATCCGCCGCCCCGACGGCAGCGCGATCCGCTTCGACAGCAACGCCGCTGTGCTGATCAACAACCAGAACGAGCCCATCGGCACCCGGATTTTCGGCCCGGTGACCCGTGAGTTGCGCAGCAAGAGCTACATGAAAATCATCTCACTCGCGCCGGAGGTGCTGTAATGGTTGCGCACATCAAAAAAGGCGACAAGGTCATGGTCCTGACCGGCCGTGACAAGGGTAAGACCGGTGAGGTCCTGAAGACGATTCCGGCGCGTGACCGCGCCATCGTGCAGGGCGTCAATATGGTGAAGCGCCACACCGCGCCGTCTCAGGCGGGCGCCGGCGGCATCGTCGAAAAAGAAGCGACTATTCACGTTTCCAACCTGGCCCATGTGGACCCGTCGGACGACAAGCCGACTCGCGTCGGCATCAAGGTTTTGGAAGATGGCCGCCGTGTCCGCTATGCGAAGCGGTCCGGCGAAGTAATTGATTTATAGGGATTTTTGAAATGGCTCGCTTACGCGATACGTTCGATTCTGAAATCCGGCAGAAGCTGATGGAGCGGTTGAATTATTCCAATCCGATGCAGGTGCCGAAGCTGGATAAGATTGTGCTCAACATGGGTGTGGGAGAAGCCTCTCAGGACCGCAAGAAGATTGAATCCGCGGTTGATGAGATGACGGCGATTTCCGGTCAGAAGCCGGTGATCACCAAGGCCCGCAAATCCATCGCCGGGTTTAAGCTGCGCGACGGCATGATCGTCGGCTGCAAGGTGACCCTGCGAGGTGAGCGCATGTACGAGTTCCTTGACCGTCTGGTCAATGTGGCCTTGCCGCGTGTCCGCGACTTCCGCGGTATTTCCGGCAAGAGCTTTGGCGGCCGGGGCAACTTTGCCCTAGGCATCAAGGAGCAGATCATTTTTCCGGAGATCGACTATGACCGCGTCGATCAAATTCGGGGCATGGACGTGGTGATTTGCACCACGGCGAATTCGGACGATGAAGCCCGCGAGCTTCTGCGCGAATTCAACATGCCTTTCAATAACTAGAGATAGGGACGGAGATTTAGGATGGCCAAAAAGAGCGTCATCGAACGGAACAAGAAGCGCATGCGCATGTCGGCTCAGTACGCCGAAAAGCGCGCCGCGTTGAAGGCAATCGCGAAAGATCAGGATGCGAGCGCCGAGGACCGTTTCAATGCCTGGCTGAAACTGGCGGAACTGCCGCGCAACTCTTCAAAGACCCGTGTGCGTCTGCGTTGTGATGTGTCCGGCCGTGGCCGTGGCAACTACCGTAAATTCCGTCTGTCGCGTATTGCTTTGCGCGACCTTGCGTCGCTGGGGCAGATCCCCGGCATGGTCAAGTCGAGCTGGTAAAGGAGAGACGCTAAAGATGTCTATGACTGATCCCGTAGCGGACTTGTTATCCCGCATTCGTAATGGCCAGCAGGCCAAAAAGGACTCGATTGTCGCGCCGGCGTCAAAGCTGCGCGAGAACCTTCTCGATGTGCTGCGTCGTGAAGGCTACATCCGGAACTTCGAACGCTATAACGTGAAGACCGGCATCGACGAAATTAAGATCGAGCTCAAGTATTTTGACGGCGAGCCGGTGATCCGTGAGATTAATCGCGTGTCCCGCCCGGGGTGCCGTGTGTATTCGAAAATCAAGGACCTGCCGAAAGTCTATAACGGACTCGGTATCGCCATCCTGTCGACACCGCGGGGCGTCATGTCCGACGCGGAAGCCCGCGAGGCAAATGTCGGCGGCGAAGTCCTGTGTCACGTATTCTAGGGTTGAGGAGGCCGTAGGAAAATGTCTCGCGTAGGGTTAATCCCGGTCGATATTCCCGATGGAGTTAATGTCGACCTGCAAGGACAAGAGCTGACCGCCAAGGGCAAGCTCGGCGAACTCAACCTCACTTTTGTGGATGAAGTGCAGCCGTCCGTTGAAGACAATCAGCTTTGGGTCAAGCCGGTCAACGACTCAATGACGGCGCGCAAGATGTGGGGAACCTATCGGAGCCTCGCCAGCAACGTCATTGTCGGGGTCAGCGAAGGTTTTACCCGCGAACTGGAAATTAACGGCGTCGGCTATCGTGCGGCGGTGCAGGGCAAGGACCTGGTTCTGCAACTCGGCTACAGCCACGAAGTTAAATTTCCGATCCCGGAAGGCATCAAAATTGACTGCCCGTCCCAGACCGAGATCTCGATCTCCGGTGCGGACAAGCAGGAGGTGGGAAGTATCGCCGCCAAGATCCGTTCGTTCCGTCCGCCGGAACCCTTCAAAGGCAAGGGCGTGAAGTACAAGGAAGAACAGATCGTGCGCAAGGAAGGAAAGAAGAAGTAAGCCATGAAAACGAGTAAACAGCTTTTTGATCGCCGCCGCGGACGGGTCCGGGGCAAGATCACAAAACGCTCCCGTGGCCGGGTGCGTCTGTCCGTTTTCCGGTCGGGCCGGCACATCTATGCCCAGGTTATTGACGATCAGAGCGGCAACACGCTTGCCTCCGCGTCCAGCCTGGATAAGGACCTGCGCTCCTCCTTGAAGAACGGAAGCACGGTCGAAGCCGCCGGCGAAGTCGGCAAGCTGGTCGCCGAGCGGGCGAAAAAAGCCGGTGTCGAACAAGTCGTGTTTGATCGCGGCGCTTATCTGTATCACGGCCGGGTCAAGGCCCTGGCCGAAGCCGCGCGTGAAGCCGGCCTGTCGTTTTAGGAGAAGAGGATATGGCACGAGAACCTCGCGGAGCTCGGGACTCCAGGGATCGGGAAGATCCGGAACTGATCGACAAACTCGTCGGCATCAACCGCGTTGCCAAAGTGGTCAAGGGTGGCCGGCGGTTCGGTTTTGCCGCGCTGGTCGTCGTCGGTGACGGCCGGGGCCGCGTCGGCTTCGGTAGCGGTAAGGCGCGCGAAGTGCCGGAAGCCATCCGCAAGGCGACGGAAGCCGCGAAGCGCAAGCTGATCCGGGTGCCGCTGCGCGAAGGCCGGACCCTGCATCATGATGTCACCGGCCGCTACGGCGCCGGAAAGGTTGTTGTTCGCGCGGCCCCTCCGGGCACGGGCATCATTGCCGGTGGTCCCATGCGTGCTGTGTTCGAGACCTTGGGCGTGCAGGACGTGGTTGCCAAGTCCAACGGCAGCCCCAATCCGCACAACATGGTCAAGGCCACCATTAACGCCCTCGAAAACCTGGTTTCGCCGCGTTCGATTGCGGCGAAACGGGGCAAGAAGGTCAGCGACATCGTCAGCCGCCGTGACGGCGCTGCGGCCGCGGCCAAGGAGCAATAGTCATGGCGACGGTTACCGTTACCCAAATCGGCAGCCCCATCGGCCGCCCGAAAGATCAGCGCGAAACGCTGAAGGGCCTGGGTCTGAACAAGATGCATCGCACCCGCACGCTGGAAGATACGCCGGCCGTACGCGGTATGATTAACAAAGTCAGCCATCTGATCCGGGTTGAAGAAAGCGCTTAAATCCCCGGTGAGGGTTAAGTTTTAAGGACGAGTACAATGAGACTGAACGAAATCCGCGACAACGAAGGCGCCCGTAAATCCCGCACGCGGGTCGGACGGGGCGAGGGTTCCGGCAAAGGTAAGACCGGCGGCCGTGGCCAAAAAGGTCAGAAATCCCGCTCGGGTGTTTCCCTGGTCGGATTTGAAGGCGGCCAGATGCCGATCTACCGGCGGACGCCCAAGCGTGGCTTTAACAACATCTTCCGGAAGAACTACGAGATCGTGAATCTCGGCCGTCTACAGAAGGCGATCGACGAAAAGAAGCTGAGCGCCGGCGCGGTTAACGCCGATGCATTGCAGCAGGCCGGCCTGATCCGCAACAACAAGGACGGTGTCCGGTTGCTGGGCAAGGGCGAGTTGAGTGCGAAAATCGAGATCGAGGTTGCCGGTGCGACCAAGTCCGCCATCGCCGCCGTTGAAGGCGCCGGCGGCAAGGTGATTTTGCCGGAGGCGACCAAGGTCGAACTTGAAGCCCGGGAAAAATCGGCCAAATCACAAGCTAAGAAAGATGCGGCCGCGCCCAAGAAGGCCGCTGCCGAGGATAACGAAGCCGAGGCTGAGGCCGACGCGCCGGCTGCCGAAGAAGGCGGCGACGAGGAATAAATCGCCCGACGGCGTCGTTCCTAGAGGTGAACGGGGGCCGAACCTGGCCCAGGAGTGAACATGGCATCTGCTGCCGAACAACTAGCCGCTAATCTCAACTTCGGCGCTTTTTCCAAAGCGACCGAGTTGAAAAAACGCCTTTGGTTTACCTTGGGCGCGCTGATTGTTTACCGGCTGGGCACCTACATTCCGCTGCCGGGTATTGATCCGGTCATTCTGCAGGACATTTTCCGCCAGCAGGCCGGCGGTATCCTGGGTATGTTTAATATGTTCGCGGGCGGCGCCCTCGGGCGCATGACCATCTTTGCCCTGAACATCATGCCGTACATTTCTGCCGCTATTATCATGCAGCTGATGACGTCCATTTCCCCCACTCTTGGTCAGCTCAAGAAAGAGGGGGAACAGGGGCGCAAGAAGATCAATCAGTACACCCGCTACGGCACGGTGTTGATTGCCGCAGCGCAGGCCTACGGCATTGCGGTCGGAATTGAGGGAATGACCAGCTCTGCAGGTTCCGCCGTTATTGATCCGGGCGGATTCTTCCGCTTCACCACCGTTGTTACCTTGGTTGGCGGCACCATCTTCCTGATGTGGCTGGGCGAGCAGGTCACCGCCCGCGGTGTCGGCAACGGTATTTCGCTGATCATTTTTGCCGGTATCGTGGCGGAATTGCCGAGTGCTCTGGCCGCCACATTGGAACTGGGCCGGACCGGCGCCATGTCATCCGCGCTGATCGGCGCACTGTTAATCGGCGCTGTTTTGGTGATTTACGGCATTGTTTGGGTCGAGCGCGCGCAACGCCGGGTGCTGGTACAGTACCCGAAGCGCCAGCAAGGCAACAAAATGTTCGGCGGCGAAAGCTCTCACATTCCGCTGAAGATCAATACTTCGGGCGTTATTCCGCTGATTTTTGCCTCGTCCCTGTTGCTGATGCCGATCACGGTTATCCAACTGTCGGCGAACCAGGGCCCTGAATTTTTGAACACAATCGCGCTGTTCCTGGGCCGGGGCCAGCCGGGATATCTGATCCTGTTTGCGGTATTGATTGCCTTCTTCGCCTTCTTTTATACGGCGGTGGTGTTTAACCCCGTGGAAACAGCGGACAATCTCAAGAAATATGGCGGCTTCATTCCGGGCATCCGGCCCGGCAAAAACACCGCCGATTATTTGGATTACGTGCTGACCCGTTTGACCGTGGTCGGCGCAGCGTATCTGGTCGCCGTGGCGATCCTGCCGGAAATGCTGATTTCCGAGTTGAGCGTGCCGTTCTTCTTTGGCGGGACCAGCTTGCTGATCGTGGTGTCGGTGACCATGGATACGGTGGCACAAATTCAATCCCACCTTTTGGCTCATCAGTATGAGGGACTGATTAAGAAATCCAGGTTGAAAGGGCGGCGGGGATGAACCTGATTCTTCTGGGACCTCCCGGCGCCGGGAAGGGAACCCAGGCGGAACGGTTAGTAGAGGAATACGGACTGGTTCAACTGTCCACCGGGGAAATGCTCCGGCAGGAAATTAAGAAGGGCAGCGAGATCGGCAAAGAGGCGAAGAGATTGATGGATGCGGGCCAATTGGTGCCGGACGATATGATTATCGGGATGATTTCAGATCTGATGGACGGCGAGGAATTGGCCAAAGGCATGATTTTAGATGGGTTTCCGCGGACGACGGCTCAAGCAGAGGCTTTGGACGCGATGTTGTTGGAAAAAGGACAAGTCATGGATAACGTGATCCAGATAGATGTGGATGAAGAGGCCATCGTGGAACGCATTTGCGGCCGCTTTTCCTGTGCCGAATGCGGCGCCGGCTATCATGACACGTTCCTGAGGCCGTCGATGGAGGGGGTGTGTGATAAATGCGGCGCCACCGAATTCGTGCGGCGCACCGATGACAATGAAGAGACGGTGCGATCCCGTCTTGTGGCCTATAAGTTGCAGACGGCGCCCATTTTGCCGTATTACGAGGAAAAAGGGGCGCTGAAGACCGTGGACGGCAATCGCGCCATGGACGACGTTTTGGACGAAATTAAGGGGGTTATCGCGGTTGGATAATCGAACTTGCGCGAGTTGACTTCAGGGGCTTACCCCCTATAATCGCGCCTCTTCGGGACCCCCCGCGATATATGGTTAAATTATTGAAAGCTAAGGAGAACTGGCTTTGGCTCGTATTGCTGGCGTAAATATTCCAACCCAAAAGAGGGTCGAAATCGCCTTGACCTATATCTACGGGATCGGACGCACGACGGCGACCCGGATTTGTAACCAAATCGGGATTCCGCAGGAACGCCGTGTGCATGAACTCACCGACGACGAAGTGTCGCAAATTCGAGACGTCATCGACCGCGACTTCCAGGTCGAGGGCGATCTTCGTCGGGAAGTGTCCATGAATATCAAACGGTTAATGGACCTTGGGTGCTATCGGGGTTTGCGGCATCGCCGCGGCCTGCCCGTGCGTGGTCAGCGCACCAGCACCAATGCCCGCACCCGCAAGGGTCCGGCCAAGGCAATCGCCGGTAAGAAAAAAGTTTGACCGAAGTACGAAGTCGTTAGTTGGGGCCGGGCTTTGTCCGGCGAAAGTTGAAGGTTCGAGATGGCAAAAGCAGCTACAGCACGTCCGC
>JAYQGD010000064.1:8056-9677 GCA_038140415.1 Rhodospirillaceae bacterium | reverse complement strand
TTGTCGTAGACGCTGGTCTGATCCAGAAGATTCCAGTCGGTCATCCAGTCATAGATGTACTGGTATTCCTCTTCCGTATACGGGCGCGGCTCAATATAGCGCAGCCGCGGCGTGTGCAGGTCTTCCGGCGTGATCGTGCAAATCTCGGCGGGGACTTCCTCGCAGAGATAGTGCAGATAGGGCGTCTTATCCTCGTTGATCTTTTTGACCGCCTTCTTGATCGCCCGGTCGATGGCCGAATAGGCCTCCGGGTCGAGAGACGGGGTGCCCACTTCGGCGCCGTCATAATAGGCCTCGGCGATCACCTTGTAGCCGAGTTTCTCGGCGACGGTGACCCAGGGTTCCATCACGGCCGCAGCATCGACGGTGCCGTTGGTGATGGCGTCGAAGCGCTGCTTCGGTCCGCCAATGTGCACGGCGCGGATTTCATCCCGCTTCAGATAGCCGCCAAGCAGGCCCAAGGTCACATAGTGGGAGCCGGCGTGGAAGTTCACGGCGACGGTTTTGTTTTTCAAATCCGCCGGGATGTTCACCGGAGAATCCGGCGTGACGATGATCGCTTGGGTGGCGACGGCGGCGCGCTTGGAAATGACCCTGGCGTCCTTGGCGCTGTCCTGGGTGCGGCGGATTTGGCCCCATTCGCAGGCGCGGTAGAGGGAAAACTCCCCTTCCTCGATACCCCGGTGCCAGCCGTAGGATTCCACCATCGTGTGATCCTCGATCGGCTTGTCCGGCACGTCCAGGTCCCGGTCTCGGCCGGAGCCGGCGCGGACCAGTTCCACTTCGATCCCTTCCTCGGCGAAATAACCCTCATCCCGCGCCACATAATAGGGCAGGGAGAAGACCGCGTTGTTCACTTCCACTTTGGTTTGCTTAAGAGCCATGATTTACCTCCTTGGGCTGAATTTACGTTTTGTATCCTGGGTCAAGCCGGTCGGCCAGCCGCAACATGGCCGGCCAGGCCCGTTCCCCATAGGGTTTGCCTTCGGTTCGTTTCATCATCTGATTGCGGGTGTGCTGCAGGACCTCGTCCGGCACCGGGTTGATCTCGCCGCCGGTGGCCATCAGCTTTACTTGGGTTTCGCAGGCCATGATCAGCCGCTGCATATAGGCGAAGGCTTCGGCGACGGACCGGCCGACGCTCAGAAGCCCGTGGTTGCGCATGATCATGGTCATATTGTCGCCGAGATCGGCAACGATGCGCGGGCCTTCGTCCTTAGCAGAGGCCAAACCCTCAAAGTCGTGATAGCCGACCGTGCCGAACAAGGCGCCGGCGCTCTGATCGACAAACATCAGCCCGTCTTTGAGCGCCGAGACCACGACCCCGTCCTGCGGATGCATATGAAGGACGCAGTTCAGTTCCGGCTTGGCGGCCAGGATCGCACTGTGGAAATTCTGGCCGGCCGGGGCCAGGGTCAGTTCCGTATCGTTCAGCACCGCGCCGACCAGATGAGCCTTGATCAGGCATGAGGCCGTCATCTCGTCCCAGCCCAGATTGGTCGGGTTCATGACAAAATGATCCAGCTCTCCCGGCACGCGGGCGGAGATGTGGTTGTTGATGGTGTAGTTCCAGCCGTAGAAATAGGCGACGCGGAAAGCCGCCGCCAAATGCACGCGGGTT
>JAYQGD010000064.1:0-7956 GCA_038140415.1 Rhodospirillaceae bacterium | reverse complement strand
GAGGCCGGCGTGCCCTTGCCGTCGCCCTTTTGGGTGGAGCCGTAGTGATAATGGTGATGCGCCTTCCGGCCCTCCAGCGGTTCGCGGATGTCGTCCGGCAGGGACTCGTAGGCCGCATAGCCGCTGGCGAACAGCGTGTTGCCGCCGTGGCTGGGAATCTCATGGGCATAGAGGAAGGTGCCCTTGTGGGGCAGTTCCCGGTGCAGCATGTCGTGGTGGAACATCATCTCCCCATCCGGCAGGGCGCCGATGGGCTCCCCGTTTTCCCGGATATTGCTGATCAGCATGATGTTGGGCAGCAGCCGCGCATAGCCTTTGGGGAAGAATTCCGCCGGGCGGCCCATCTCGCCGACCTCGCCGAAGGCCGCGGTGACCCGAAGCTGATCTTCCTGGCTGAGTTTTTGATCCCGGAACAGCAGGACCAGATGATCCAGCCACGCCTGATTGAGCTGCTCCACGACGTCGTCGCCAAAGGTCTGAGACAGGTCCAGCTCTTTGATCTCCGCGCCGATATGTTTTGTCAGGGGAACGATCTTCATCATCCGCCTCCCATTGTTTCTTCTTATGTCTGGCTTGCCATGACGTCCCGGAGGATATCAACCGCCGCCGCGTGGTCGTCCAGGATCACCTGAATATAGTCGGGCGGCGCGTCATTCCCACTGTCGGTTAGCAGCCGTCCCGGCCGTTCCGGGGCGCGTCCGAATCCGCAGGGCGCGGCCAAGCCGAATTCCGGCAGGTATTTTTTGATGCCGGTGATCTGATCGCGAAGTCCACCGGGCCCATGCAAGTGGTGGATCGCGCCCACATAGGCTCTGGCGCCGGCAAGTTCAAATTGCTCGAACGGTTTGAAGAAGCTTTCATCCGCCGCGTCCAGTGTCGGGAAGTGGACGAACTCCACCTTTCGCCCGCTGGCCGCGACAACTGCGTTCAACAGCAGCACCGTGCCCATGGCATCAGGCGGCTGCCGGCTGGGCCAGCCGTCCAGCGTGCCGTAGCAGGAATGATAGCCGAGCGCCACCTCCGCCGGGATCGCCGCGCAGATATCGGCGGCGGGTTTTGCCACCCGCGCAGCCTCGGCTTTTGCGCCCGCCAGATCGCCGTCTTTCAGCTTGTTTTCGATCAGCCGGTTTTCGATGGCCATGTCCCACTGAATGGCCAGTTCCGCCGGCGGGATGTGCCGGATCATCTCGGTTACCTCGGCGGTCAGGGCTTCGGTAAAGCCGGGCGCCACTTTCTCCAGATCGTCCGGGTCCGGGATAAAGCTCGCCAGGCAGGAATAGGTGAGGGGAATGCACACTTGGAAGCGCACGTGGGCGGGTATTTTGCCCTGCTCTTTTAAATGCCGGAAGACGTAGTAAGAGTTGATAGCGTCGCGTGTGTAGCCCAGCCGCCAGCCCGGATCGCCGAAACGGACCTTATCGATCCCGGCCTTCACGGCGAACTGATACTGATCATGGTTGCCCTGGGGCCGCCAGGTCTCCACCCCGGCGGCATCCGCGTCGGGATAGCGGATGGTCTCCATCTCCCGGTGGCCGTTCAGCACCCGGTGCGCAATTCCGTCGATCCAATAGCGCCGGTCGCCGATCTCCCCGTCCGGCAGATAGGCCAGCCATTCGCCCAGACCCGGCCCGAACGCGGTAAACACTTCCTCGGGCGTATCCAGCGGAATACTGCCCACCAACAGCAATTCATTGGACATGGATGTCCTCCCCGTTATTGGTTGTTTGTTGAGTCTAAAGTAGCGGGGGAGGCGCGGGGAGTCACTCCGGCAAACGGGTCAGGGGATATCCGAACGATTGGAGATGGAGGCTATTTGAAGGTCGCCGTCCACGTGCCGTCTCAGTAGCCTTCGCCGCCGACCGAGACCGTTCCCTTGGCAATGCCCTTGTCCCAATCAACGACCTCGCCCTTAACCTGCATCATGGTTTGCTGTGATGTGCCGGTTCCCTCGATTTTGCCGTCCTTGCTGACATAGCTCACAAGGTAATAGTTCTGATCGCCTGCGTGAACGTTGCCGGCATATTTCTCTTTGCCGTCGAACTCGCCGCTGCCATTCGCGGAATAGGGCTCGCACTCGGACGTGAAGTCCCAACGGCCCTTAAACCGGGCCAAATTGCCGACGTTTGAATTGGCTGGGGTCGGCAGGGCCGCCACTTCAGACTGTGCGGCGTTCTGTGCTTGGGCTGTGGCGGCTTGCTGTTGCCGGCGCTCCTCTTCGATCTTTGCCCGGGTCTCGGCTTCGATCCGGGCGCGGGTTTCCGCTTCGGCCCGTGCCTCGGCTTCGATTTTGGCGCGGGCCTCCGCCTGGAGCCGGGCCTCCGCTTCCGCACGCCGGCGTGCCTCGGCTTCCGCACGGGCTTTGGCATCGGCCTTTGCCTGGGCCACCGCTTGCGCTTGAGCATCCGCTTGTGCCTTGGCCTCCGTGACTAGGTGTTCTCGTTTGATCCGGGCCAGCTCAGCAAAGCGTCCGCTGGGGTAGCGCTTTAGGTAAGCGTCGAAGGCTTCCGGGATTGCGCTGTCTTCGATGGATTGCCAGTAAGTCACTTCCACGTTTGTTTCGCTGGCCGGTACGGCTGCCGGTTGCGACGCGGCGGTCCCAACCGTTGGGCTTAATCCGGCGCGCACAAACAGAAAATCACCACCGTCATGGCCGGCCCGGTGCACGTTAGAATATTCCGGGGTCTGGTCTGTGTTCAGCATGACCGGCGTGCGAATGGCGTTGAATAATGTATTGCCGTCCAAAATGGATTCATTGGCGTTCAACACCCGCAACAGTGCAGAACTGAACGGCGAATGACCGGAGCCGCCGCTGTCCGCTACCGGCTCCAACCCGCCGGAGGTCAGCACGACGCGGGTTTTCTTCCGCGCCATCTTGGAAAAATAGTTGGAATCAGGCAGCGTGATCTTCGAGCTGCGCACCAGCCGGCCCGAATAGCAGCTGTTGGCGACGACCATCACATGCTTGGCGTCAAAGCCTTTCAGGCTGTTGGTGATGGTGCTGTTGGAAATCCAATTGGATCGCCGGTTTGATTTGGCGTCCGCCGGGAGCCAGAATCCCTCATTCGTTTTGTCGTCGATCCAGCCGTGGCCGGCATAATAGATCAGCAGGTTGTCCTTGAACTTCAACTTGCCCCGCAGCTCATCCAGCTTGTCGACAATATCGCCGCGCGACGGGTTGAGCAGCAGCTCGATGGAGAACCCGTACTTGTCCTGCAACACCGCCGCCAGGGCTCTCGCATCCGCCTCGGCGGTGCCCAAATCCTTGAGGTCCTTGTAGTCATTGATGCCGATGATCAGGGCATGGTAGGCGCCGAAATTGATTTGGCTGGCGACGGCGGATTGGGACTGTGCAGGAGTCGATGATCCGTAGAAGATCGCGATCGTCAAAAACAGGCAGGCGAATACCGTCCGGAGATAAAAGCGCATGGTCAGCATGAGATAGGGTCTCTCGGTGCATGAAGACCGGCCCGCAGGCCGGCGGATACGCGGTTCATCCTAAGTCTAGTGGAAAAGTTGTATCTCAATCAAGAATGCAAGATATAAGAACAGGCTGGGGCGGGAGGATTAGCTTCGCCGTTGGCTTCGCTGGCCCGGCGTCAGATGACGGTGTGTCATCCTCCTTGGGCTCGAACAAGGGTCGTCTCTCCATACCACAAGCCGCCAAAAAACCCGCCTGATGGCGGGTTGTTTGTTGGCTGGGGCGGGAGGATTCGAACCTCCGAATGCCGGTACCAAAAACCGGTGCCTTAGGCCGCTTGGCTACGCCCCATTGCCGTGATCTCCCGTCGCCGGGATGGCGCGCAATGTATTCAGATTTGCCCGGATCGGCAACCTTTTAGCCGGGATAGGATCATGTCAGCAGAGGCGCTGCGGCAACCCACCAATCCGGATGATCCCGGCGGAGGGATTGAGCCGCCGCGTCCGCTTGAGCCTGACCGGCAAACAGGGCGAAGCACGTCGCCCCGCTGCCCGACAGCCGTGAGATCAATGCGCCGTCTAACTCTTCCAGTACCGCCAGCACCTCGCCGATCGCCGGTGCGGTTTGGATCGCCGCGTCGGTCAAATCATTGCTGCGGGAAAAGAGCGCCGCCGCTAGGTCTTCCACGGTCGCCGGCATCCCGTCCAGCCGGTCCGCTCGAGAGAATTCCCCCTGCCGGGCGGCGAACACCTGCGGCGTCGGTACCGCGACCATCGGATTGGCCAGCACCAGATGGGCCGGCGGGAGGCCGGGTGCGGGCTCAATCACCTCATCCACACCGCCGATATAGCTGGGCCGGCTTTCCAGGCAGACAGGCACGTCCGCACCCAGGGCAAGCGCCATGGCGGTCAGCAGATCGGGCGGCGGGGACAATTGCCACAATTCGCAGAGGCCCTTCAGCGTGGCCGCCGCGTCCGCGGAGCCGCCGCCGATGCCCGACGCCACGGGCAGGTTCTTGGTGAGCGTTATGTGGGCGCGGGGTTCAATCTCCGCCTCATCGGCCAGAATTCGCGCCGCCTTCATCACCAGATTGTCGTCATCCGCCGTCAACTCGCCGGCGAACGGGCCGTCGATGACCAGCTCCAGAAAGCCGCCGGGCTCAATGGTTAGGACATCGCCCAACCCGGCGAAGACGATCAGAGAGTCGAGCTCGTGATAGCCGTCAGGGCGCTTGCCCAAGACATGGAGATACAGATTGATCTTGGCGGGGGCGTCGAGGCGAAGAGGAAGGGACAAGGTCCAATGCCGACGGGGCCGATCAGGTGTTCGGCAGCCCTTCCTTCAGCTTTTTCTTGATGATCGGAATTTGATCTTTTTCCGGGTCCAGGGTCAGGGCCCGTTCCCACTGGAACCGGGCTTCGATCTTTCGGTTCACCCGCCAATAGGCGTCGCCCAGGTGATCGTTGATGGTCGGGTCATGGGGAGTGAGCAAGACCGCGCGCTCAAGGTTTTTCACCGCGCCCTTCATATCGCCCATGCGGTAGAGCACCCAGCCCAGGCTGTCGACGATATAACCCGCGCGGGGTTGCTGCTTGACGGCGGACTCGATCATCTGGCGGGCGCGTTCGATGTTTTTGCCCTGTTCGACCCAGGAATAGCCGAGATAGTTCAGAACTCGCGGCTCATTGGGATTGAGCTCCAGCGCCTTCAGGAAATCCTTCTCCGCCTGGGGCCATTTCTTCAGCCGTTCGTGGGCGGCGGCGTTCCAGAATAAAAGCTGCCAATGATGAGGCTCGTACTTGGTCATCCGCTTCTTGGCTTCTTCAAACGCGGCGGCGGCGTCTTTGTAATTTTGCTTGGACCGGTACAGCTCACCCATTTGGACCAGCGCATCAATCCGGGACTTCTCTTCATCGGCCATGGACCGCAACAACTTGACCGCGTCGTCCAGCCGGTCGAGGGCATAAAGGGTCCGCGATTGCCGGAGCCGGGCCGACCAGCCGTAGGTCGGGTCCTTTGCCAGGGATTGTTGAACGCCGAGGGCTTCCTTGTAGCGGCCTTCACCATAAAAATTGTCGGCCACCAGGAACTTCACCAGACCGAAATTCGGCTGCAGATAGAGCGCCAGATTGGAAAAGATCAGCGCTTCGAAGGGGCTTTGCCGCTGGATTGACCGGGACAGGCTGAACATGGCCTCCGCCAAGCCGAACTTGGCGTCGAATTTCGGCAGGGGCGCTGATTTCTTGCCGGTGATCCTATCCAGCGCGGAGTCCATTAGCACGGATTGCGGGCTGGTTTTCAGATAGTCCTGATAGACCTTCTTGGCCTTCTCGGTTTCGCCGCCCCGCTCATAAAACTCGCCAAAGAGCTGGGAGAGACGCAATCCCGCCCGCCCGCGCGCTTTGATCGCGCCAAGATAGGCCTCTTCCGCCTTCTTACGGTTTCCGGAAATTTCGTGGATCAGGGCGATGTGGGGGCCCAGCAGAACGGCCATGCCAGGATTACTGTTTCGTTCGTCCAGGGCCTTAAGGGCATCCGCAAATTTCTTTTCGCCGGCCAGGACCCAGGCCTTGATCAGCGGCAGAGACAGGGCCCCCAGTCCTTCTTCCGGAAAGGCCGCGACCCGATTTGC
The DNA here is from genome assembly GCA_038140415.1 of Rhodospirillaceae bacterium. Classification (GTDB taxonomy): domain Bacteria; phylum Pseudomonadota; class Alphaproteobacteria; order Rhodospirillales; family UBA2165; genus JAYPHU01. The sequence continues at coordinate 1,906 of JAYQGD010000064.1, read as the reverse complement.
CGCTGCGGTGAAGTTGCCGATCCGGACGTTTTGGACGATCAAGGCCGTTTGAACGATATCCCTCACGGGCGCGTCGGCCTTATCCAGGGTCACCGCCAAACTCAGTGCCTCCTTCATCCTGCCCTCTGCCATGAGAATGGTGAAGAGCTGGATCTGCACATCAGAGTTATTCGGATTGGCGCGCAGGTTTTCCCGGTAGTATTTGATCGCGGCGGCCGGGTCCTGAATGAACTGCGCATGCCGGCCGGCCAGATATTCGCCAAACTTCAGCGGCGTTTGGGCGGTTTTCTCATTGGCGGCAAAGCCCGGCTGAAGCTGCGCCAGCAGGAGCCCGGCGCCAATGCCCAGGCTAAGGACCAACTTGGGGAATGATTTCTGTGGCATTTGGTCAAAAATCCCGGCGGAAATGGTTAACCACTCTTTCCCGCAATTCTAGCCGCAGCGGCGGTTTTCCACAAACGGCAAAACGCCCGCGCCCGCTCACGCTTTCGTCACGGGATCGCCGGTTAATCCGGCAGGGGGCCGACTAGAGCCTCCACCATGGCCTCCACGTGATCCAGCAAATCCTCGGTGCTGAACGGTTTGGCCAGGATATGTTTGATCCCTAAGTCCCGCACGGCCACGACGTTCTCTCTGGTCGGGTCGGCCAACAGCATCAGAAACTGGATGCCCGGCTTGATTTTCTGCAGCTCGTTATAGAGTTCGATGCCGCTCATTACCGGCAAGGTTAAATCCGAAATGACGATATCGGCGAAGTCGGCGTCAGACAGAAAGTACGATAGGGCCGATTCACCGTCGGTCGTCCAAACCACATTGGAGAAGCCGAAGGAATTCAACGACGAGTCGATGTGGCTGGTAATCGTCCGCTGATCATCGACCACAAGGGCGTGAATGGTATCGAGTACGGTCAATTTCGGATTTCCTCGAAAAGGCGCTTTCGTCTACACGCTAGCCGGGCAATCGTCAATTTACATGTTGGGATAGTTGGGGCCGCCGCCACCCTCGGGTACGACCCAGTTGATGTTCTGGGTCGGGTCTTTGATGTCGCAGGTTTTGCAATGGACGCAGTTCTGCGCGTTGATCTGGAACTTGGTCGTGCCGCCGTCCTCGATAAACTCATAGACACCGGCTGGGCAGAACCGGGCTTCCGGGCCGGCATACTCGGCCAGATTGACCGAAAGCGGCACACTCTCGTCTTTCAAGGTGAGATGCGCCGGCTGGTTTTCCTCGTGATTGGTGTTGGACAAAAACACCGACGACAATTTGTCGAAGGTGATCTCGCCGTCCGGCTTCGGGTAATCGATAAGTTTCGCCTGCGACGCCTTTTGCAGCTGTTCATGATCCGCATGATGGCGAAGCGTCCAGGGGGCATTGCCGCCAAACAGGTAAGTGTCGATGCCGGAATAGAGGATGCCGCCCCACAGCCCCCAACGGAACGATGGCCGGATGTTGCGCACTTTGCGCAGTTCCGCCCACAGCCAGTTTGTCTTAAGTTTGGCGGGGTAATCAGTGAGTTCCGGATCGCGTTCCTCCGACTGCAAAGCCTCGAACGCGGCTTCAGCCGCCGTCATGCCGGATTTCATAGCTGTATGGGTGCCCTTGATCTTGGGCACGTTGAGGAAGCCCGCGGAATCGCCGATCAGCGCGCCGCCGGGGAAGGTCAGCTTGGGCAGGGACTGAAAGCCGCCCTCCACCAACGCCCGTGCGCCGTAGGAAATGCGCCGTCCGCCTTCCAGCACGGGGCGGATCGCCGGGTGTGTCTTGTAGCGCTGCATCTCGTCAAAGGGACTTAAGTAAGGGTTCTTGTAGTCGAGCCCGATAACGAAGCCCAAGGCTACCTGATTGTCTTCCAGGTGATACATGAAAGAGCCGCCATAGGTGTCGGAACTTAAAGGCCAGCCGACAG
>JAYQGD010000063.1:0-9764 GCA_038140415.1 Rhodospirillaceae bacterium | reverse complement strand
CCAATTGACCGTTACGGTGAACGGGCAGGTGGAGACCATGGACAATGCCGGATTGGTTCAGGGAACTTATGAGCCGCTTCACCCGAGGGTCTTTTTGCGGGAGACGGAGCTGACAGCGTCCGACGTCGCCATTGCGGCGCTGGCGGACGGTATGACCGACCGGCCGACGATTGAATCGCTCCACAACCTGTCCGCCAGGGTCCGCGAGGTGGTGGACTATGTGGAAGGGGAGACCGACGCGACGACCACGGCCATTGATGCGCTGAAAAGCGGCAAGGGCGTCTGCCAGGATCATGCCCATCTGTTCATATCCGCCTGCCGCACAGCCGGGGTGCCGGCCCGCTATGTCAGCGGCTACATGTGGATTATCGCCGAGACCGATGAGCCTTTCGAGGCCAACCATGCCTGGGCGGAGGCCTTTAACCCGGACCTGGGATGGATCGGTTTCGACGTCGCCAATCAGGTGTCGCCGACCGACGCCTATCTTCGGGTGGCGACCGGTTTGGATTACCTGAATGCCGCCCCTGTCCGGGGCATCCGGCGGGGGGAAGGTGCGGAAAGTCTGGACGTGGACGTGTTAGTACGGCAAATAGGCGGAGAACAGTAAAAAGTATTCTAATATCAGTCCCCTAACTGCAGGAAACTGCGCCGATGACCTACTGTGTGGCACTCTATTTGGACGAAGGTCTCGTCATGCTGGCCGATACCCGCACCAACGCGGGCGTCGATAATATCTCCACCTTTAAAAAGATGACCGTCTGGGAAGTGCCGGGCGAGCGCACGATCGCCATGATGACCGCCGGCAACCTCGCCGTGTCGCAGGCCGTAGTAAACATGATCCAGGAAGGGATCGAGCTCGAGGACGAGGAGAACCAGACCGAGACCATTCTCTCCGTCCCCACCATGTTCCAGGCGGCCCGGCTGGTCGGCCAAGCGGTGCGGGAAGTGCGTAAAGTGGACGGTGAAGCGCTGGAGGCGACCGACGGCGGCTTTAATGTGTCGATCATCCTGGGCGGCCAGATCGCCGGGCGCACCATGCGCCTGTTCCGGATCTATGCTGAAGGCAACTTTATCGAGGCGACCGCCGATACGCCCTACATCCAGATCGGCGAGCACAAATACGGCAAGCCCATTCTGGACCGCGTGGTGCCGTCGGACACTAATCTGGTCAGCGCGGTAAAGCTCTGTCTGATTTCCATGGACTCGACGGTGCGCAGTAATCTCTCGGTCGGCCCACCCTTTGATTTGTTCGTCTACACAAAGGATCAATGCGGCGACGCCATGACCCGGCGGATTGAAGCCGAAGATCCCTATTTCCGGGAGATCGCCAACGGCTGGTCCAACGCGCTGAAAACCGCCTATCTGGCCATGTCCGACCCGCCCTGGTTCGGGGAGTAGGACGCCTTACCAGAATAACCGGGAGAAGAGGGTGACCGGCTCGTTGGCGCGCTCGTCCTCGATTTGTAGATGTCCAAGTTTCTGGTGGTCCCGCACATAGCAGGGGAACGGTCGGCCGGCGAAATGCAGGATCAGATCGCGCGCGTCCAGGAAGAGGCACAGGCCGATAATGCCGTACTCGATCACGAAGAGAATCTCGAACATGCCCCAGGCTGCCCGGATCGCCTCAAACTCCATGGTGAAATAGACGAACAGCGGACCGAATGTCGCCAGATGGCACAAATCTAAGGCACGGGTGTACGGCATATACCGGTCCAGCACATAGACCACGTGCATGGCGAGAAAGCGCGTCAGAAAGATCAGCGGCCCCTCAATCGCGCCGAACAGGATTGTCAGCGGCGCCAGGAAGAACTGGGGCAGGACCATGATCTTGGCCCATTGGCCTACCAGCCAGCAGGTGGGGGAGCCAGGCTGATTGAGCAGGGCGCGATGATCCTTGATGGCGTCAATGACGGGGGAGATTAGTGGAGACATATTACGATTTCCTCTTCGTTGGGAATTGCACTGCAGATGGTTCTTAGTAGCCCAAGAACGTGCCGCCCAGATGACGGCCGAACTTGGCGACGAACATTTCCTCAAACCCGTGCCAATCACCATATTTGGCTTTGAGCTTGGGGTAGGCGGCTTCGAGAATCTGGCCAATTGTTTCGCTCTCTTCCGCCCGATCTATCCGGGCGAGAAGTTCTTTCTTAACCAGCTCGTGAAATCCCACGGTCATGTCACGAAAGTCGATAAGATCGGCCCGATTGCCGCGATAACCGTGACTCGGCACATAGTGGGCAGCCTTCAAATCGATGATCCGATCGAGCGCCCTGACATAACCCGGATAGTAAAAATCCGGAAAATCAAACGGCGGCACAGTCCGGACAAACATCATGTCCGCAGCAAACACCACATCGCCTTGGGGAACGTGAAAGGCATATAGCGTCGCTAAGTGAGAGAACGGCATGTAGAGGGCCCTGACTTCCACCCCACCTAGGACAAGCGTTTGGTCCCCGTTCAACGGTCGGGTGATCTTGGCGACGCTTTTACCGGCGTCCGGCCAATCGGCGACCAGATGGTTGACGTCCTTGTGGCCGATGACTTCTGCATCGCCAAAAACCTCGGAGCCGCGAATATGGTCAAGATGGTTATGGGAAAAGACGACCCATTTAACTTTCTCGCCGGGAAACATCTTATCAATCTCGGCCTTCATTTCACGGGCATGGTCCGGGGTGAATGTATCGATGACCGCTATCCCGTCGTCCGTTTTGACCACGAGTGAGCGGGCAAATTTATGTTCGTAGGCGTAGACCCGTCCGGATACCTGGTACAGCGCCGGTTTGATAATATGGAAATGTGAGAAATATTTGGTCGGCATGGCCTGTGCGTAAATCCAGCCTCGGATCGGTGTTTGGAAATGAACGGTGGCAACCGCCAACACTAGAAGGGCGCCGACGATGGCAAAAGTCAGTGCTGATTTACCTTTGAACATGATCTCTCCGATTGCATTTGCTTATTTTATACGTTTTCGTACAATAATAAATCAGATGTGGTCAAGGATTATGTACGATGCCGGATAAAAATACTGGCCCAATGAGAGGACGCCCCCGCGCCTTTGATGAACAGGCCGTCATTCATCAGGCGCAACGGGTCTTCCTGGAGCAGGGGTTCGAGGCTGTCAGCTACGAGCATTTGGCGGAAAGGGTCGGCCTGTCGAAACCGAGCCTCTATAACGCCTTCGGTGATAAATCGGCATTGTTTGACCGGGTGCTCAAGGACTATGCGGATCGGGCGCTGACGATGGGGACAGCCAAATTCGGCGGCCAAACGAGCCTGCACGATGGCGCGGAGGCGGTTCTGATGGCGGCGGCTGATCTGTACGCGCAACCGGGCCATCCATCCAGGGGATGTCTGCTGGTTGGGACGGCGCTTCCGGCCTGTTCGGCATCCAATAACGTTCAGCAGGTGCTAAGTGGGTTTTTAGCGGCGCTTGAGGAAAAACTGGAGAGGATCATCTCCACCGAGTATTCGGCATGTGCGCGGAAATCGGGACGGTCGCCCCAATCCCTGGCGATGCAGCTCAGCACACTGATCATTTCCCTGGCGGTCCGGGCGCGCGCCGGCGTCTCCAACAAAGAGCTGCGCGCGACTGCACGCCGATTACTCGAACAGCTCCCGGTGTAAAACCTACCCCGCCAGTTCCTTGTGCAGATCCAGAAGCGGCGGGACCGTGTCCGCGGGGCGTCGGCCGAAGCCGCATTCCGTCGCCAGCCCGTAATTATGCACATACTTGTTGGCCGTTTTGATCCGCCGGTTGGCGCCGTCCGCACCGTCCTTGTCGTGGATCAGCCCCAGGTAAAGTTTGGTCTCCGGCTTCAGGCTGAGATTGGCCAGCGCTTCGAAGTACGCATCGTCGTCCCGCTCGATAGGCACCGGCATATGGATGAACTCGATGGTCCGCTGCACGCCGGCGGCCAGCCGGTTGGCCAAGTTCACCATGGCAGCCATGGTCACCGGCTCGACGAAGTGCTTGCCGCCGAAGGAGCCGTAGCAGAAGTGATAGCCGAGCTCCACCGTCGCCGGGAGATAGTCGCCCCATTTGATCAGCCGCTCGGCGATGCCGGTCATGTGAAACGGGAAGTAGCACTCCCGCGCGCCGTCGAAGGCCTGCATGTCATGAGCGTTGTCCCATTGAAACGCCAACTGATCATGGGGGATGGCGGCGCAAATCTCATCCACCTCCTGGCGCATGCGGGCCTCGTAGGCCGGCTCGAGCCTGATCCGGTCTTCGGGCGCGATGGCCGAATTGATCACATTGAAGGGGGAGGGGACAGCCACCAGGAACTTGGCGTCCGCCGCAATCTTGCCGGCCTCTTTCATGGCCTTGAAATCGGCATAGCTCTCGATAGCGTTTTCCGCATAGCCCAGGGGCCGCATCTCCAGATCAGCCGGGTCGATGCCGTCCTTGATCTTCCACCAGGTGGTGTGCGCCATTTTCTTGGTGCCGGCGGAGTCCTGCACCACGGCGGTCGCGTTGCGGTAGTCGCCCTTGGACTCGATGGCGTCCAGTTGCGGGTGATCCTTAAACACATGGTCCTGCCAGCGAATCCACATCAGCCGGTCGCCGGTTTCACCGTCGGGGATGCGCTTGCAGCAATCGCCGATCTTTTCCGAGACCATCCCGAACACGTCGGCCGCGCTGTCTAATGGGACCGAGCCGCACAAATGAATTTCCCTGGATGCCATGACGTCCTCCCTATTTTGTGCTGAGCTTACGACGCGGGGTCAGGGAGTCAATTTACCTCTCGCGGCTTTCCGTCAGGAGAAATTGCTCAGACGTCGCAGGCCAGTTTGATCTGATCCCGGATCCAGGTGTGCTGCTGATCCGCATCGTCCCGGCTGTGCCAGACCATGAAGTGATCCAGAGGCTCGATCTCCATCGGCACGGGCAGGGTGGCGAGCCCGAAATCCCGGGCCAGGGCTTGGGCCACGCGGGCGGTAAACACGCCGATCAGATCATTCTCCCGCAGGATATTAGGGACGATGGAAAACCCGGAGACCGATCGTCGGGCGTCCCGTTCCAGGCCCCGGCGGGCCAGCAGTGTATCGAACGCGGCCTTGTGGTCGCCGGCGGCGCTCACCACCAAATGGGGATAGGCCAGGATGTCGGCGAGTTCGGCGGACGCCTTCTTTGACAGGATCGGGTGCTCGGGCCGGCAGAGGCAGACAAAGACTTCATGAAACAATAGTTCGGCCTTGAAGCGGCCGGGCGGGCTGTCGAACCAGCCGATGGCGAGATCGATCCGGTCGTCGTCCAGCATCTGCAAGGCCTGGTCCCGGTCGGTGGTGATCACGTCCACATTAAGGCCCGGTGCGGCGGCGGTGATCGATTGCAACAGCGGCACGACCACGGGCAGGCTCATCCGGTCGGGTGCGCCTAACCGGCAGCGGCCGCTTGCCGCCGCCGGATCAAAAGCCGCGTCGTCGGTGAGAAACCGGTCGGTGCTGCGGATGATGTGATTGACTTGTTCCTCCAGGGTTCGGGCCTTTGGCGTCGGCGTCAGCCCATCGGCGCCACGGACAAACAGCGGATCGTCCAACGCGTCGCGAAGATTGCGGAGCGAGTTGCTGACCGCCGACTGTGTGCGGCCCAGCCGATCCGCCGCGCGGGTGACGCTGCGCTCTTCATAAAGAACGCTGAGGACCTTGAGGAGGTTCAGGTCGAAATGTTGTAGCTTTACCGGCATGGAGATTTAATATCACCGAAATTTATGAAGGTCAGCAGATTCATCAATTTGATAAATTTTATCAGGTTTGATACGAGTCTCATCAACAACATAACCAGGGGAGGAGGTGCATCATGGCATCCATCGAAATAGTAAAATTAACATCGTCCGACGGGTTCGAGTTCGAGGGCTTCGTCGCCCGGGCCGACGGTCAACCCAAGGGCGGGGTGGTCATTCTTCAGGAGATATTCGGCGCGACCGATCAGTTGAAGTCGGTTGCCGAGTCCTATGCGGCGGACGGCTATGACGCGATCGTGCCGGCGCTGTTTGACCGGGCCTCACCGCAGACGGTGGTGCCCTTCACCGAGGCGGAGCGCGGACGGGATATGGCGTTTGGCCTGGACCCGGAGAAAGTCGCGCTGGATGTGGCGGCGGCGGCGGACGCCGTGAACCGCGGCAACGGCGTGTCGCTTATCGGGTTTTGCTGGGGCGGCGGTCAGGCGTTGCGGCTGGCGTGCTCCCTGGATTTAAAGAGCGCCATTTCGTTCTACGGCACGGCCTTGAAGAACCATATAGGCAACTGCCCGGACGGTCCCAACTGTCCCATGTATTTCCACTTCGGCGAAACCGATGATCATTCCCCGCCTGACGTGATCGCGGCGGTTCGGGAAGCGATCCCCGAGGCCAAGGTCGATATCTATGCGGCGGGGCATGCCTTCGCCAACGATGCGCGGCCCGATTTCTACGTGGAAGATGCGACCAAGACGGCGCGGGCCCGCACGCTTGATTACCTCAACGAGGTTCACGGCGGGTAAGTCCCTCCCGGCAAGAACCATTGCCGAGGCGTCCAAGCTGATTGTCATGGGCAAGTCTTCACTGTAGGCAATACGTCAAATACGGTGCGCTGTTGATTAAGCGCGCCGTCCGACGGTGTTGAAAGGGACAAGCCAATGACCACAGACCTCACCTTGCCGACCGATAAGATCATCGCCAAAGCCGATGGCGCTTTGGGCCATGTGATTTTCAACAATCCGGAGCGCCACAACGCGGTCTCGCTGGAGATGTGGGACGCGGTCGAGATCGCGCTCTCGGCCTTTGCTGAAGACGACCAAATCCGCGTCGTCATTTTGTCGGGCGCCGGCGGCAAAGCGTTTGTGTCGGGCGCCGATATCTCCAAGTTCGATCAGGAACGGGGCTCCAAGGACGCGACGGAGCATTACAACGCCCGCCTGGATGTTGTGTACGACATGATCGAGAACTATCCCAAACCAACCATCGCCATGATCGACGGTCACTGTATCGGCGGGGGGCTGAACCTTGCCACCTGCGCCGACATCCGCATTGCCTCCGCCAAATCCCGCTTTGCCATGCCGGCGGCGAAACTGGCCTTGGGCTATCCGTTTGACGCCATTCGGCGGCTGATCAACGCCGTCGGCGCCGGGGCGGCAAAACAATTGATGTTCTCCGCCAAGTCGATTGATGCGGAGACCGCGCTTCGCCTGGGCCTGGTGCAGGAAGTGATTGAAGAGGATGGTTTGTCCGCTCGTGTCGATGAATTGGCGGGCACCATCGCTGGCAACGCGCCTATGACCATCCGTGCAATGAAGTTCATTGCCACCCAGGTGATGCACCGGGATCCCTCTGCCCGGGATTTTGATCGCTGCAAAGAGATGGTGGCGGCCTGCTTTGCCTCCGAAGACTATGTGGAGGGCCGCACGGCGTTTATGGAGAAACGCACCCCCGAGTTCAAAGGCCGGTAATCGCGCCACGTTCTTGAGAGATCAGCCATGAGCTCTGTCTCGTTATTCGATTGGACCATCTACCGCCACCTGTTCAGCGCCGAAGCGATGGAGAGGGTTTTCAGCGAGGCGGCGGCGCTGGAGCGCATGGTGGCGTTCGAACGAGCGGTCGCCAAGGTGCAGGGCGAGATGGGCATGATCCCCGAAGAGGCTTCCCGCCAAATCGTCGAGAAGATATCTGCCGACAAACTCGATCTCGAACGGTTGCGCCAAGACACGGTGGAGGTGGGCCGCCCGGTGATCGGCCTGGTGAAGCAACTCGCGGAACAAGCGGGGGAGGAGGGCGCGCAATGGGTCCACTACGGCATGACCACCTTCGATGTCATGGACACCGCCACCGTACTGCAGGTCCGGGATGGGTTGGATGAGATATTGGCCGGCGTGCGGCGCTATCGGGAGGGTCTAAAGAAACTAATTACCGATCATCGGGACACGATCATGGTGGCCCGGACCATTAACATGCATGCGCTGCCCACGACCTTCGGCGCCAAGCTGGCGAACTGGCTGGAAGAAATTCTGCGCCATCAGGAACGCCTCGAAGCCGCCCGCGAACGCGTTCTCGTGCTGCAGTTGGGCGGCGCAGTCGGCACCATGGCGTCACTGGACCCCAAGGGCCTGGAATTACGGGTGGCTCTTGCGAACGAGCTGGGGCTCGGAACCATCAAAAGCAATTGGCACAATGCGCGAGACTCTATCTCGGAGGTGATGCTGTGTCTGGGCAATCTCTGTGCGTCCCTGGCCCGGAATGCGCAAAATCTCAGCCAACTCGCCGGCAGCGATATCGGCGAGGTCTCCGAAGGCGGAGAGGCCGGATATGGCCGCAGTTCCAGCATGGCGCACAAGCGGAACCCACGGGCTGCGGAATTTGCCGAGGCGACGGCCCGGCTCGGGCGGCAGCGCGCCACCGGTATCCTGGACGTCATGGGGCAGGACCATGACCGCCACGGCGGCACCTGGATCGGGGAATGGATGCTGGTGCCGGAAACCTTCCTGCTGAGTTCCGGCGCGCTCGACTGGGCGGTGGACCTACTGCAGCGCCTGGAAGTTCATCCCGACAAGATGCTGGCGAACCTCAACGCAAGTCATGGCCTGGTCCTGACCGAGCGCTATACCTTGGCGTTGGCGGAAAAGCTGGGCAAAGCCGAGGCGCGCCGGCTAATTGACGAGGCTTGTACGATGGTCCTCGAAACCGGGCGGCCGTTGCCCGAGGTTTTGCGGGAGATGGCCGATGTCTGCGTGGTCTTGAGCGAGGAAGAGATTCAGGCCATGGCCGACCCAAGCACCTATGTCGGGGCGGCCGGCGAGATTGTTGATGAAGTTTTGGCGCTGAACGACAAGACGGCATGACGCCTTTGGTCACCGGAATCTCACTATAAGTGGCGCAAATGGCGCTCATGAATGGCAAAAATACCCGCCAATTCGGCCATTTAACAGTTTCGCGGCTTAGGGATAGAGGCTATACCTAACCCCATGAGGCTCTTTGATGCGCTCATAAAAATTAACTTCGAACAACTCCACAGGGAGACGACTTATGAAGAAAATGACCACAGTTGCGGCGAGTGTTGCCGCTGCGGCAATGATGGTGGCGGCCAGCGGCCCTGCCCATGCCGAATATCCGGCGAAACCGGTTAAGATCTTGGTCGGCTTTTCCGCCGGCGGCGGCACCGACACCACGGCTCGCGGCTTTGCATCCTATATGCACGAAGCCCCGACTATGAAAGGTTTTCCGGCCTACATCGTCAATCAGCCCGGCGCGTCCGGCCAAAAGGCCGCCAAGATGGCGCTGGCTGAAAAAGCCGACGGCCACACGCTGTATATGATCAACATCGGCACCTTCATCGCCGGTGAGCTCGCCAAGGGCGACGCCCGTCCGTATCACGTGCCGGAAGCTTTCGTGAACCTGGGTTGCGCCTCGCAGCTGGTGACCTCTCTCCAGGTGCACACCTCCCATCAGGCGAAGACGATGAAAGAGTTCATCGACTATGCCAAATCCTCCGGGAAGACCATCACCTGGGGTACGTCCGGTGCGGCGACCATGCACGCCACCATCGGCCACATCTTCTTTGACTCGCACGGCATCAAGCACAAGAAAGTGCCGTTCAAGGGCGGCTCCAAGGCCCGCGCCGCGCTGGTGTCCAAATCCGTTGAAGCTGTCTTCGGCGGCGTGAACACGCTGGTCGGTTTTGAAGACGACATCAAGGCGCTGGCCTCCGCCGGCTCCAAACGCGACCCGATGGCGCCGAAATTGGCGACCTTTGGTGAGCAGGGCACGGGCGGTATCGAGTTCACCGGCCTGATG
>JAYQGD010000062.1:0-9768 GCA_038140415.1 Rhodospirillaceae bacterium | reverse complement strand
CCCCTACACGTGGGGCTTTTATGGGGAACTCAGCCCGGTCTACCTCAACTTCATCTGCGCGCTGAACGGCCAGCGCCCCCGTCCTCTGGACGACGGCTTTACCTATTGCGAGCTCGGCTGCGGCAACGGGGTGAGCGTCAACATCCTGGCGGAGCTGTTCCCTCAAGGCGAGTTCACCGGCATCGACCTGATGGGCGAGCATATCGAGGCGGCGGCCGGCATCGCCGGCGACGCGGGATTAAGCAACGCCGTCTTTCAGGAGCTGGACTTTAACGACCTGGCGGAATCCGGCCTGCCCCAGTTTGATTTCATCACCCTGCACGGGGTCTATAGCTGGATCGATCCGGACGCCCGCAACGCCCTTCGCGAGTTTCTGAAAACCAACCTCAAGGACGGCGGCATCGTCTATGTCAGTTATGACACGCTGCCCGGCTGGGCGGCGATTGCGCCGCTCCGGGATTTGGTGCTGGATCACACCAAGGACACGGCGGGCGATACGCGCACCAAGGCGCAGGCCGGGCTGGATTTCCTGCAATTCCTGAAAGACAACAAGGCCGGCTACTTCGCCGACAACCCGCCGGCGGCCGCCTTTGTCGACGAGATCGCCAAACACGACATGACCTACGTCGCTCATGAATTTTTCGGCGACGCAGTGAAACCCCATTACTTCCACCAGGTGGCCACGGAAATGCGGAGCGCGGGATTGAGCTATTCCGGCAGCGCGATCCCGCACCTGAACTTTGTCGATCTGGCCGCCCCGGCGGAGTTTCATGATCTCCTGAAAAAGTCCGCGACGCGCATCGAGTTCGAAACCCATGGGGACTTCATCCGCAACCAGCGCTTCCGCAAGGATGTGTTCGTCAAAGGCGGCAAGAACCTGAGCGAAGAAGAACAGGCTGACATCCTGATGGCGACGCCGTTCGGCCTCGCTTGCGCGCTGGAACAATTTAACCGGACAGTGATGTTCGGTGATGTGGCGCTGAACTATGCCGCCGATCTGTTCAGCAATGTACTTGAACACCTGGCGACGGGCGCCAAGCGGGGCCGCGATCTGGCGGAAATGGATGATCTCAAATCCTACGGGGCCGAGCTTGTGATGGACGCGATCCGCTTCCTGACCGCCGGCGGCCAGGTCCTGCCCTTCGCCGGTGAGACAACCGCGCCCGATGAAGCGGCGATGACCGCCGACCGGTACGAGTTGACCGGCGCGGTCAATCTGAGCCACTTCAAGAAGTGTCTTTTGACCCAGCCGGCCATCGGCTTGGCGGGCGGCAATGCCGGCATCGGGATGGAGGTCTCCATGGCGGATGCATTGTTTGCGCTGTGTTCGGTTGAATCCAACCGGGATGGTGTCGCCGATTGGGCTTTCAATCGGCTGTTGGAATCCGGCCGGGAGATGGTGGTCGAGGGCGGCAACGAAGCCCAGGCCCTGGCCGAGGCGGTCGAGAAATTCCGCGCGACAAGACTCGCCAAGTTCCTGGAGCTCGGCATCCTGGCGCCCGCGTCCTAGTCCTATTCACCGGCGTACCCGTGACTCCTCTCAGCGACTTCGGCCTCGACTACACCATTGGCCAGTGGATCGCCCTGCTGGTTATTGCCGGGCTGGGCGGTTTTCTGCGCGGCTTTGCCGGCTTCGGCACGACGCTGGTCATGGTGCCCCTGTTCAGCCTCATGATGAGCCCGGCGGAAGCCGTGGTCATCGGCCTCGCCATCGATGTCATGGTGATGGCGCCCATGTTCCCGGGGGCGGCGCGGGAAGCCGAGTGGAAACCGATCATCCCCTTGTTCATCGGCAGTCTGGCCGCGACGCCCTTGGGCGTTTACATCCTGATTGTTCTATCGGCGGACACGATGCGGATCGTCATCGCCTGTCTGGTGATCGGCTCGGCGCTGTTGATGATGAGCGGCTGGCGCTATCGCGGCCAAAAAACCACCATCGTTTCGTTCCTGGTCGGCGCTTTTTCCGGCACCACCGGCACCGCCGCCGGCATCGGCGGGCCGCCCATCGTGGTCTATATGCTGGCGCGGGACACGGCGGGCAACGTCACACGGGCCAGCCTCAACGCCATGGGGTTCATCAAGGAAGGCGTGTCGATGATCTCCATCGTTCTCGCGTCGCAGTTTGCGCCGTCGATGATCATCGTGATCCTAATCCTGTATCCGTCCATGCTGATCTTCAGCCAGGCGGGCACATATCTGTTTCACCGGGTGCCTGACCCGCTGTTCCGCCGATTGCTGCTCTATTTCCTTTTATTTATGGGGGTCGCCGTCCTCATCCGCACCATCTGGTTCGCCTGACGGCGTCGCCTTGCGCTTAAACAGGATCACCATGGAGATGCCGGCGCAAACCAGCGCCGCGCCCGCCAGATGAAATAGGTGCAGGCGTTCGCCCAGGGTCACCACCGCCAGCACAGCGCCGAACACCGGAACGAGATTGAGGAAGATGCTCGCCCGGTTGGGCCCGACGGAGCGCACACCGGCATTCCAGATAAACACCGATAGCACCGAGATAAAAATCGCCATGCCGATGATGATCCCGACTACATCGGCGGTGAACGGCACCGGGCGGAACATCAGTGTCTCGAAGATATAGATCGGCAGCATGGCGAGCGAACCGGTGGCGATGATCAGGAACAAAGTGGTGGTCACCCCAAGCTCCATGGGCAGCCGGTGCAGCAGCACCGCATAAATGCCCCAGCCGATGATCGCCAGGACCGCATAGCCGTCCCCCTGGTTTAACTGCATGCCCAGGATCACATCCAGATCGGCGCGGATCACGATGATGACGATGCCCAACACGCCGGCGGCAATGCCCACGCTTTGCCCGAAGGTCACCCGGTCGCGGATGAGAAGCCAGGCAATGACCGCGGTCAACGCCGGCTGAGAGCCGTTGATCAGCGCACTATTCAGCGCCGTGGTGAAATTGACCGCCAGCATGATAAAGGTCGAGCTGCCGACCTGGAGGATGCCCAGCAGGATAATCAGCTTCCAATGGTCCCGGATCATCTGTTTTTTCGCGCCCAAATCGGGCAGCACCAGCGGCAGCAGAAACAGTGCGCCCACTCCCCAGCGCCAGAAGGAGAGACCCACCGGCGGAATTTCCGTATGAACGCCCCGGCCGATCACCACGCTGGACGCCCACAAGAACGTGGCGAAGGCGATCAGGCCATAGGCCAGCACGGGCGACGGCTCGAAGGATTCCAAACGGCGGCGGAGGGATGGGCTGGGCGAGGTCGTCATCTTAGGCGTGATCCTGCAGCACTTGGCCCGCCAAATAAAGGGAGCCGCAGATGAGAATCCGGCCGGGCCTGGGGTTCTTACCGGGAATGGCGTTGACCGCCGCCCGGAAATCTTCAGCGGTATCGGCGTCGATCCCGGCGCGCCTGGCGGCGCCGGCCACCTCGACCGCCGGCAGAGCTGCGTCCTCGCCGGCAATGGACACGGCGGTCAGCCCGGCGATGTGCGGCGCCAGCGGGCTCAGATAGCCGCCGGTGTCCTTGGTGTTGATCATCCCCGTGACCAGATGGGGCGGCTTCTCCGTCCAGCCGACGATCTCCGCCGCAATGACTTCCGCCGCGCCGGGATTGTGCCCGCCGTCCAGCCATAGTTCCCAGCCGTCGGGCAGGCTTTCAACCAGCGGCCCTTTGGTCAGGCGCACCAAGCGGCCCGGCCACTCCACCGACGCCATGCCGGTCTGAATTTCAACATTGTCAAAACTGAACCCCAGCATCGCGTCCAACGTTGCCGCCGCTTGCGCTGCATTGGCCTGTTGAAACCAGCCGGGCAGCGCCGGCGGCTCAAACACATGATCCCGTTTCGGCGTTTTGATCCGGACACCGGCCGATCCCGCCTGAAAGGACCAATCTTCACCGGCCATCCACAATTTTGCGCCGTGCGCATCGGCCTTGGCGCGGATCACCTCGGCCACCTCCGGGCTTTGGGCCGAAGAAACGCAGACCACATCTTTGCGCATGATGTCGGCTTTTTCCGCCGCGATGCCTTTGATGTCGCCGCCCAGGAACCCAACGTGGTCGACGGAGATGGAGGTGAGCGCTGTCGCCGCCGGGCGCTTGACCACATTGGTCGCATCCAGCCGCCCGCCCAGGCCGGTTTCCAGCAACACCAGGTCCGCCGGCGTGCGCGCAAAGGCCAGAAACGCCAGGGCCGTGGTCATCTCGAAAAACGTGATCGGGTCGTCGCCGTTGGCGGCCTCGCATTCCTCCAATAGGCCTAAGAGCATCTCGTCGGTGATCAGCTCACCGGCCAGCCGGATGCGCTCGTTGAACCGGATCAGGTGAGGCGAGGTATAGACATGGACCTTCAGGCCGGCCGCCTCGGCCATGGCGCGCGTGAAGGCGACGACGGAGCCTTTGCCGTTGGTGCCGGCCACATGGATCACTGGCGGCAATGTATCTTGGGGGTTATCCAGTTTACCGAGCAGCCGCTCGATCCGGCCGAGGGACAGGTCGATGACCCGGGGATGAAGCCGGTTGAGACGTTCAACCAGATCAACGGGCTCAGACAGTGCGCACTCCTTGGGCCAAATCCTTCACCAGACCCAACACGGCCTCGGCGCAGCCAGGTTTCGGCGTGCCGTCGTCATTGAGGTTCTCGGCGACCTGGCCAACGAGGGTGGAGCCGACCACGGCGGCATCGCCGCACGCGCCGAACTCGCGGGCTTGTTCCGGTGTCTTGATGCCGAAGCCGATGGCGATGGGCAGGTCTGTGTGTTTACGCAGCCGCTCGACCGAGGCCGCCACGTCTTTTGCGTCGGCAGACCGGGTGCCGGTGATCCCGGTGATGGAGACGTAATAGACAAAACCGCTGGCGTTCTTGACCACGGCGGGCAGGCGCGCGTCGTCGGTGGTCGGCGCGGTCAAATAAATCAGGTCAATGCCCGTCCGATCCAAACCGTCCCGCATCTCGTTCTCTTCCGGCGGCAGATCGACAATGATCAGTCCGTCCACCCCGGTGGCTTTGGCGTCATCCAGGAACCTCTCCACACCATAAATGTAGATCGGGTTGAAATAGCCCATGAGGACAATCGGCGTCTCGTCATCGTGGCTTCGGAAGTTGCGCACCATCTCCAGGGTTTGTTTCATATTGGCCCCGGCCTTGAGCGCCCGCTGGCTGGAGGCCTGGATCGCCGGTCCGTCCGCCATGGGGTCGGAAAACGGCATACCGAGCTCGATCACATCCGCGCCGGCCTCCGGCAGCTTGTCCAGGATGGCTTGCGAGGTCTCGCGATCGGGATCGCCGGCGGTGACAAAGGTCACCAGACCGGGCCGGCCCTCTACCTTCAAGGCGGCGAAGCGGCGGGTGATGCGGGTTTCGGCGCTCATTTCCGGGCGTCCAGATAGCGCTGGACCGAGTCCATGTCCTTGTCACCGCGCCCGCTCATATTGATCACCATCAGATGATCCTTGGGCAAATCGCCGGCGATGCGCATCGCATGGACGACGGCATGGGCGGATTCCAGCGCCGGAATTATGCCTTCCAGCCGGGTGGTCATCTGGAACGCTTCCACCGCCTCGTCATCGGTGGCGGAGACATATTCGGCCCGGCCGATGGAATGCAGCCAGGCGTGCTCCGGACCAATCCCCGGATAGTCCAAACCGGCGGAAATGGAATGGGCCTCGGCGATCTGGCCGTCTTCATCCTGCAGCAGGAACGTGCGGTTGCCGTGCAGTACGCCCGGCGCGCCGGCGTTCAGGCTGGCGGCATGCTTGCCGGTCTCGATCCCCTCGCCGGAGGCTTCCACCGCCATGATGCGCACGGTCTCGTCGTCCAGGAACGGGTGGAACAGGCCCATCGCGTTGGACCCGCCGCCAATACAAGCGACCAGACTGTCCGGCAGCCGGCCTTCCATCTCTATAATCTGTTCGCGGGTTTCATTGCCGATGACCGACTGGAAATCCCGAACCATGGACGGATACGGATGCGGCCCGGCCACGGTGCCGATGAGGTAATAGGTGTCTTCCACATTGGCGACCCAGTCGCGAAGTGCCTCGTTCATTGCGTCCTTCAACGTCGACGAACCGGATGTCACCGGCACGATCTCCGCGCCCAGCATGCGCATCCGATTGACGTTGGGGGCTTGGCGGTCGATATCGGTCGCGCCCATGTAAACCGTGCAGGGCAGATTAAACAGCGCACAGACGGTCGCCGTCGCCACCCCGTGCATACCCGCCCCGGTCTCGGCGATGATCCGGTTCTTGCCCATGCGCTGGGCCAGCAGGATCTGCCCCATGCAGTTGTTCACCTTGTGCGCGCCGGTATGGTTCAGGTCTTCCCGCTTGAAGTAAATCTTGGCCCCGCCCAGATGCTCACTCATCCGCTGCGCGTGATAGAGCGGCGTTGGGCGTCCCACATAGTTCTGCAAGTAGGAATCGATCTCGGCCTGAAACGCCGGGTCGTCCTTAGCCTCGGAATAGGCCTGTTCGACCGCCAGCATCAGCGGCATCAGGGTTTCCGCCACGTAGCGTCCGCCGAAAATGCCGAAATGGCCGTTTTCGTCCGGACCGCCGCGATAGGTGTTCAATTTCGTCATAGCGTTAATCTTTTCGTGTGGGGGGTACTTAACCTCTGGGTCCTGAAAAATCGAGCGAAATCTTATAACCCGCGGACGGCGTCCATAAAGGCGGCGATCTTGGTCAGGTCCTTTACCCCCGGCTCCGCCTCCACGCCCGAGGAGACATCGACGGCGTCGGCCCCGGTCACGGCGACCGCTTCCGCTACGTTTTTAGGGGTCAATCCGCCGGCCAGCATCCAGGGGAGGGGTATGTCCGCGTTCGCCAGCATGGTCCAGTCAAAACTAAGGGCGTTGCCGCCGGGCAGCGCGCCAGCCATGTCGTCGGGCGCCTTGGCGTCGAACAGCAACTGATCGGCGACGTCGAAATAAGCGGCCGCTTCTTCCAAATCTTTGGGCTCGGCCAGTTTAACCGCTTTCATCACCGGCAGTTCGGTCAGCGCCTTGACCTCGGCCACCCGTTCGGGCGTCTCCTGGCCATGAAGCTGGATCATATCCAGCAGGTTCTTATCCAATACCGCCGACATCTCATCATCGGTCGGATCAACGAACAGACCCACCGCATCCACGGGCTGGGTCACCCGCGCGGTCAACAGAGCCGCCTCCTCCGGCGATAGATTGCGGGGCGACGGCGGATAAAAGACAAACCCGGTCCAGCGCGCCCCGGCCTCGATCGCCGCATCAACGGCCTCGACGCGGTCCAGCCCGCAGATTTTAACGTGCAGCGGCATGACTATGCGGACGCCAGTTCGTCGGTGATACGCTTGGCCGCGTCGGCCGGGTCATCGGCGCCGGTAATCGGCCGGCCGATCACCAGAAAGTCGGAGCCGCGCTTCACCGCGTCCGCCGGGGTCACCACCCGCTTCTGATCCCCGGCCACCGACCAGGCCGGGCGAATGCCGGGTGTCAGCAGTTTAAAGTCGGGGCCGCATTCGGCCCGCAGCGCCTCGATCTCGGCGGCGGAGCACACAACGCCGTCCAATCCGCTGTCTTGCGTAAGCCGCGCCAGCCGCTTGACCTGATCGATGGGCTCCGCGTCGATGCCGATGCCGGCCAGATCGCTCCGGTCCATGGAGGTCAGCACGGTCACGGCGAACACCAGGGGCCGTGCGATGCCATGGCTCGCGGCTTCTTCCTTGGCGGTGTTGATCGCGGTCTCCATCATGGTTTTGCCGCCCGACGCATGGACGTTCAGGATTTTCAGGCCCAGCGGAATCGCCGAGCGCACCGCGCCGGCCACGGTGTTGGGGATGTCATGAAACTTGAGATCCAGAAACACCGGCATGCCCAATTCGGAGATCCGGCGGACGCCGGCCGGTCCCTGAGCAGTGAAGAATTCTTTCCCGACTTTCATGCCGCCGACCAGCCCCTTGAGCGCGCCAGCCCAGGCCGCCGCCTTTTCGATATCAGGCGTATCCAGGGCAACATAAATTCTGTCTTGCGGCGATTGGCTCATGATCGGCCTATCCGGTCTGTTGAAAATGTTGAAAATGTCGAAAGTTTTATACAGAAGCTGCGGCAGCGACGCCAGAAACGTTCAGCACGATTTAGAGGTCAAGCCTTGGCTTTTGTTTCTTTTCGGCGTCCAGTTCGGCGATCTTGTCCTTGAGGTTTTCAAGGTCCTTTTCCAAGTCATTGGCCTTGCGTGACGCCGTGCGCGCCCGGCGGCGGACCGCGCCGGCGGAAAACCACGCGACAATAGCCCCGCCGACAAAGCCAAGCAGAGCCGCGGCCATCACCGGCGCATAAAACGGAACCGGCAATTGGAACGGCAGGGGCCAGATATCCAGGACCACCTGGGTGCGGTTGGACACGGCGAACAGAATGACCAGAACGCCGATCACCAGCATGGCAATCCAGGAAAGAAGCTTAGTCACTGAGTGAAGTCCCCCTTGGCGGCGTCACCATGGGAAGCGTTACGCGTTGAGCTTTTCCCGCAACTGCTTCCCGGTTTTAAAATAGGGAACGCGCTTTGCAGACACTTGAACGGCTTCACCGGTGCGTGGATTACGACCGACGCGAGAACCCCGCTGCTTTACCGAGAAGGCGCCGAAGCCGCGAAGCTCGACCCGGTCACCGCGCGCCAAGGCGGAGGCGATCTCATCAAAGATTGTCGTGACGATCCTTTCCACATCCCGTTGAAACAGGTGCGGGTTCTCTTCAGCGAGATACGCAATCAATTCCGACTTGGTCATTTTCCTCGCCCTTGTTTGACGGCCCTCATGGGAGTGAAGCGGCCGACCAGGGTTAAACCATTCTTATAGTTGCCTTATTTGATCTCAGGGTGCCAAAGCGAGATCAAGCCGTCAAGCCTAAGTCGTTCAGAAAAAACTGTTTTTCCGACCACGTCTTCCAAAATATCCCGGAGCCGGTCCCGCTCTTTCTTGAGCGCGACCCGGCGGAGAGGCAGTGATTTTGCCAAGCTCTTATTGGCGTCCAACCAGTCCCGTGCCTCCTCAACACCGCCCAGCACATCCACCAAGCCGTTGGCCACGGCCTGACGGCCGGTAAAGATGCGGCCATCGGCCAGTTCCCGGGTTTTGGCGCCGTCAAAGTTGCGCCGGAGCGACACCATGGAGACAAACATCTCGTACATGTCCTTGACCACAGCTTCCGTCGCCGCGCGGGCTTCCGGAGAGAATTTCTCCATCGGGTTGGGTTGGGCCTTCAGGGGCGAGCTTTTGATGATTTCGGGCTTCACACCGATTTTGCTGAGGAGCTCGGTCACATCGGTGGTCTGCAACAAGACGCCGATGGAACCGGTGATGGTCGATTGACGGGCGACGATATGATCGGCGCTGATGGCGGCCATATAGCCGGCCGATGTCGCCAGTTCCCGCAGCACCGCGACCACGGGCTTTTTCTTGGCCACGTCGCGCAGGGTCAGATACAGGGATTCACCGCCAACCACCGTGCCGCCGGGGCTGTTGATGCGGACAATTAAGGCCTTGGCGTCGGGATCGTCGGCGACATCGTTCAGCAGCGCATCCCGGCGCGGGTCATCGACGATGATGCCGTCCACATCGAAGAGAGCGACATGGTTGCCCCGGTCGAACGAGTCGAATTGTCCGAAGACCACGATTGCCAGAACAGCCACCGCGGCGATGGCCGCCAGACGCCAAAACGTCAGGCGGCGCTTCAATCGCCGGCGGTCAAAAGAGCTGTCCGTATCCTGGGCCATGCTGGAGCAATCCTATATTGCTTCGACGGGGACCGGATCGGACGGCGAACGATTAGTC
>JAYQGD010000061.1:0-9794 GCA_038140415.1 Rhodospirillaceae bacterium | reverse complement strand
GGCAATGATTGGGTTGAACGCACTTCTAAACAGTGTCGCATCCATCTCGTCGGCGATTTGTTCCAGGCGCCCTTTGAGAACGGCAAGTCGAACCGGATCCAGCCCGGCATCAGCGGGCCCCTTATTTGCCATCATAGGCTTCAGCGTTGTTAAGTATTTCTTCCGTGCCCAAAAGTTCGTTCAACTCGCCAAAATTGAGCATCCGATCTTGGAAATTTTGCGTCGTTCCGTTGGCCTTGAGGTTCTCAAAATAGGCAGCGGCGCATTGTGCCAGCGCCCGAACAAGTCCACCCGGAAAAATGACAATGGAATAGCCAACGGACTGAAGTTCGTTGGCTGAGCGCAGGGGGGTTTTTCCGCCTTCAACCATATTTGCGAGCAGGGGAATGTCTTGTGCGAAACGGCTGACCGTTTGCGACATCTGCTCATCGTCTTGCAAGGCCTCAATAAACAGAACATTCGCGCCAGCTTCGACATAAGCCTCAGCCCTATCAAGCGCCGGCCCGAATCCCTCAACAGCCACGGCATCGGTGCGGGCCACAATAAGCGTATTGTCACTGCGTCGGGCATCGAGAGCAGCCTTGATTTTACCGCACATTTCCTCCTTCGAGACCAATTCCTTTCCACTTAGATGTCCACACCGCTTTGGAAGAGACTGATCTTCTAATTGTATTGCAGACGCACCGGCGCGCTCCAAGACACCAATCGTACGCTGGACATTGATGGCGTTACCAAAACCTGTGTCGGCATCAACAATAAGCGGCACATTAACCCGTTCGGAAATCGCGCCGACCACAGACGTTAACTCGTCCACGGACACCAACCCGATATCAGGCTTCCCGAGCCGGGTATATGAAATGGAAGCACCGGAGATATAAAGACACTCGAAGCCGGCATTCTCCGCCAACATTGCTCCAAAGGCGTCATAAATGCCCGGGGCAACGAGAATGTCCGGCCGGGACAAGCGTTCGCTTAAATTGTCCATGTTCAAGCCTCCCTCGCGGCTGCATCTGCCGCTGATTTTTTGGATAAAGCCTTTTCCAGGTAGGGAACCAGGCCGCCAGAAGAGACAAGGGACATGAGGTGAGAAGGCATGGCGTCGGCACTCAATGTCTCACCTGTGGTCCGGCTCTGAATAACGCCGGCTGCATAGTCAATATCAAGTACGTCGCTTTCCGAAATCTTGGCTGCGTCGGCACAAACGATTGCCGGCAACCCCAAATTAAAAGCGTTCCGATAGAAGATGCCGCCGAAAGACTGAGCGACGACAGCTGCAACGCCCAATACTTTCAATACTTCGGCGGCCTGCTCCCGGCTGGATCCCATACCGAAATTCTGCCCACCAACGACGATATCACCAGGCTGAACGCTCCCGGCAAAATTCGGATCGATACTTTCCAGGCAATGCGAGGCCAGTATTTCTATGGGTTCTTTGATATAGATGCCTGGGGCCAACACGTCGGTATTGATGCCATCATCAAATTTCCACACCCGCCCACTCATGAAACATTCTCCATGATGTCCCGCGGGTCGGCGATGCTGCCACTGACGGCGCTGGCCGCAACCGTATAGGGAGATGCCAGATACACTTCCGAAGTCTTTTCGCCCATTCGGCCCTGAAAATTACGTGCCGTGGAAGCCAAGCAAATTTCTCCTTCTGCGAGCTGGCCGATGCCATACCCGGCACAGGCCCCACAGCCCGTGGGAAGGAGTTGAGCCCCTGAATCCAACAAAATTTCCATGACCCCCAATTTGGTCGCATCGCTAAGCACTCGGGCGGAGGCGGGAGCGACAGTGAGGCGTTTCCCGGCAGCAACTTTCTTGCCTTTAAGCACCTGGGCAGCCATCTGCAGATCATTGAGCTTCGCACCCGTGCAGGCGCCGATGTAAAATTGATCGATCTTCGTTCCGCGGACATCGCCCACTTGCGTGGAATTCGCCGGACTGTGAGGCGCCGCGACCTGAGGTTCCAAACCCGCCGCATCGAAATGATGAGTTTCCGCATAGACCGCGTCTTCGTCGCTGAGATAGCGTTGCCAGTTCCCAGGGTCGCTTCCTGCCGCTTTTATGAAGTTGGCCGTGGTTTCATCAGGTTCCACGATGCCTGTTTGGGCTCCCAGCTCAGCAGCCATATTGCTCAAAGTCATCCGTTCGAACATTTCCAGTCCAGAGATTGTCTCACCGGTATATTGGATCGCCTGATATCGTCCGCCGTCCATGCCGAGCGTTGCGCACATTTGGAGACACATATCCTTGGCGGAAACTCCCTTAGGCAACGTGCCTGTCCAATCGATACGGATCGTGTCCGGAACCCGGATCCATGTTTCCCCTGTCGCCAGAACACCTGCCATGTCGGTGGCGCCTACGCCGAACATATAACAACCGAACGCGCCGCCGGTTGGGGAGTGGCTGTCTCCACCGACCGCAAACATGCCGGGGCGGAGATGGCCCCTCTCCGGCGTCACGACATGGCAGATCCCCTGTTGATCGTAGAAGTTTACAACACCCTGTTCGGCCGCCCATTCACGAGTGCGCTTTAGGATAGATGCGCTTTCTGCATCGACGCAGGGCGAGAAATGGTCTGAAACCAATACGACTTTCATAGGATCCCAGACCGACACGCCAAGCCGCTCAAGTATCGGACCTACTTTCCGGGGACCACCACTATCGTGGATCATGGCAAGGTCAACTTGACAGGTGACAATGTCGCCCACGGATACGCGATCAAAACCCGCCGCTTTGGCGATGATTTTTTCCGCGGTCGTCTGGCCTAAGGTCTGGTTCATTAGCTGGTCACCAATTCCGGCTGTGATGGCGACCAGGTATTCATGTCTTTTCCCTGCACCCGCGACAATACCATCTGATATTGATAGCGGTCGGGCCGATAGAGCGCGCGAATGAATTCTACAGGCCGCCCCTCTTGATCAGTGACAATCCGGCTTATTTCAAGAAGTGCAGTACCTACCTCTGTCTCCAATAGGTCTGCCACGTCCGCGTCAGCCAGAGTTGCCGATATACGTTGCTGCGCGCCTTCGACGACGACACCACTGCGCTCCAACAATTGCAGCAACGGCTCGGAGGCCAGATCATTGGCGTCATAATTGCGGCCAATGTCCTGCGGGACATGGGTGACGAGATATGAAAAAGGACCGCTTTCGAAACTCCGAATCCTCACTGCGCGTTGAACGATCGTTCCCGGCGGACATTGGAGCGCGCCCGCCACTTCGGTGCTGGCGGAGACATATTCAAAATCTATGAGGGAGACATCTGTCTCAAGGCCCATGGCCAGTAAGTTTTCCAAGAGGCCTTCGACCGAAGATGCCAGCGGTAAACTGGGGCGCCTGAACTGAACACGAGTGCCTCTGCCGCGCTCACGCTTGACCAGACCCTCTTCCGCCAATTCATCCAATGCGCCACGGGCAGTGACTCGAGAGACTTTGTACTCGTTGACCAGTTCTAGTTCGCTCGGAACCCGATCATCATAGTTATAGACGCCGTTTAAAATCTCTTGCCGAAGAACAAGGTAAATTTGATGATAGAGCGGCATACGAAGTGTGGCGGACACGCTCTTGCGGCCCCTCGTCTCTCCCTGCCGTTTTTTGCCGCCAGTTTTTGCCACGCGCGCCATCGAATCCTAATTCACACAAAATCTATCTGATTGTAACATTATAATGTCCTATATTTATAGCATTTATATATAGCTATTTTTAGCCATTTTTTATATTGATTCACAAATTTGATTTCTTAATTGATATAAATATGGATCATTTGTATACTCGCGAGTAAATTTCTACGGACTAGCTCGATGATCATTCACAGGAGGTACCTATGTTAAAGAAATTATTCGTGGCTGCGGCTGGCGTTGTTCTCTTTCAATCCGGTGCGGCTTTTGCCGCCGACCAGGTCAAGGTGGCGTCCTTCGTCTCGCCGAAAAGCATTGGTGTCACCAAAGTTATCAAGCCTTGGATTGACCGGGTTAAGGCCGAAGTGGGCGGAAAAGTTGAACTTAAGGGTTTTTGGGGCGGTTCGCTCGGAAAGAGCCCGGTTAAACAGTATGAGTTGGTTAAAAACGGCGTTGCTGATGTCGCCTGGATCCTGCCGGGATATACCTCCGGGCAGTTCCCGGAAATGCAAATCGTTGAACTTCCGTTTCTTGTAAACAACGCCGTCGAAGCGGGTCTCGTTGTGCAGCGTTTGCATGACGCCGGTCACCAGACAGGTCTTGGAGAGGTGAAGTTGATTGGCGCTTGGGCAACCTCCCCCAACTCGCTTTTCATTAACAAGCCAGTGAAAACGGTTGCTGATCTCAAGAATCTAAAGATTCGTAATGCGGGAGCAATCGGCGGTTACTGGCTGGGTCAGATTGGAGCTATTCCACAGACCATGAGCGCACCGAAGATGACGGTCGCGTTGAATCGAGGCACCATCGACGGAGGGCAACAGGGCTGGACCGGCATGAGGACCTTCAAGGCTATGAATCTTGTGACTCATGTGATGGACCTGCCCCTGGGTGCTATTCCCTTCTTCCTGGGTATGAATA
The DNA here is from genome assembly GCA_038140415.1 of Rhodospirillaceae bacterium. Lineage (GTDB taxonomy): Bacteria > Pseudomonadota > Alphaproteobacteria > Rhodospirillales > UBA2165 > JAYPHU01. The sequence continues at coordinate 5,254 of JAYQGD010000061.1, read as the reverse complement.
AGAAAAAGTGGGACGGGCTTCCGAAAGGCGTGCAAACGTCCTTCCTCAAACAAGGAGGCGAAACGGTAGCACGCACCGGAGGCAAGGCCTATACCGACGCCGTCGCGAATATTCTTGCGAACAACGCCCAGGCCAAGAAGTTGACTATCGTCAAGCCGAGCGGCGCAGCTTTCGACAAGTTAGTTGCCGAATCGAAAGTCTCCGTTCACAAGTGGTGGATTGAAAAGACTCCGAATGGGCAAGTTGTCTACGACAAGGCTGTCAAAATTCTGGCCGACCTCCGCAAGTAAATCTCTTCGATTGGTCGAATTGGTAATCTTGTGGACCGTTTTGAATCCAATAGCAGGCGACTAGGCGATTATCTTCGCTTTGTCGCCTGTATTGGATTTGCAGGTTTGGTTCTTGTCGCCATCTTGACGATGATCGACGGGTTGGGGCGGTGGCTTACGCTTCCCCGTATTCCCGGATTTGGCGACATTGCGCAGATCGCTTACGCCATAGTCCTCGCTTCTTGCTTTCCAGTTCTGCTGATCCGGGACAAGAATATCACCATTCGCTTTTTAGGGCGGGCTTTGGGACAAAGGGCCCATTACTGGCTCGAAGTCCTAGGAAACGTTCTAACTCTTGCCTTCTTCGTCATACTGGTTTGGCAGTTTTATTTGCTGACGCTTGATCTTCAGGCCAATAACAGAACTTCTCCGACCATCGAGTTTCCTATTGCACCTTGGTGGTGGATCATCAGCATTATCATGACTGTGACGGTACCTGTGCAAATTCTGGTGGTTTATGACAGCCTCTATTCTGCAATTTTCAACAAACCAACGCGTCTTCCAAAAGAGGAAGGAGAAGGCGTCTAATGGACCCCATTGCCCTCGGCGCTCTCGGTTTGGCCGCCATGTTTTTACTGATTGCGCTGCACGTGCCTATTGGCGTCGCCATGGGTGTGACCGGGGTTGTAGCATCATCGTTCATGATCGGTTTCGAGCCGGCGCTCACACTGCTCGGTACCGAACCTTCAGCTGCCATTGAGAACGAAGGTCTGGCCGTCGTCGCTCTGTTTCTGTTAATGGGCACGCTAGCAACAGAAGCCGGTGTATCGGGCGACATGTACCGATTAGCCTACGCCATGCTTGGACATTTTAGAGGTGGTCTAGCCATGGCGACAATTGGCGGCTGCGCCGGATTCGGCGCCATTTGCGGTTCTTCAGTGGCAACCACCGCCACGATGGCCAAGATTGCGTTGCCGGAGATGGTTGATCGGGGCTATGCGAAGACGCTGTCGAGTGGCAGCATCGCTGCCGGCGGTACGCTAGGGATGTTGGTTCCACCGTCAGTCGTCATGATTATCTATGGCATTCTCATTGAAGAAAGTATTATCGCACTGTTTGCTGCGGCAATCTTTCCCGGCGTTATCGCGACCGTTCTCTACATTATTACCATCAGTATCATAGTTCGCATCAAACCGGACCTAGGCCCGGCTGGCACCCGCATCCCCTGGCGAGAAAAGATGCAGGTGCTGATCGCTTCCTGGAGATTTTTACTGATTGCAGCGGTGGTTTCAGGCGGAATTTACACCGGCGTTTTCACCGTGACCGAGGCGGCCTCTGTTGGTGCGAGCCTTGCGTTCATATTTGCCGTCATGAATGGCATGAACGTGAGAAGCTTTTTAGACTGCCTTGCGCAAACTGCAGGTAATACGGGGATGATTTTCCTAATTATCATGGGCGCATCCATCTTCAGCTATTTCATTACTCTTTCCGGGCTGCCTGATGCGTCAGTTGAGTTCATCAAGTCCCTGAATGCCAACGATTTCGTTATACTGCTGATGCTGATGATCATGTATCTGATTCTAGGCAGCATATTTGATACCGTCGCCGCCATGGTGATTACTCTTCCCTTTGTATTCCCTGTAATCATTGATATGGGCTATGACCCGGTCTGGTGGGGCGTAGTCAACGTGATGATCATGGAGATCGGGATGATTACTCCACCGATTGGGATCAATGTGTTTGTTCTCAATGGAATGGCTAAGGATCTCAACCTCAAAACTATCTATACTGGTATCCTGCCCTTTTTCGCGACAGACTTGCTGCGTTTGGCTATCGTGTTGGTATTTCCGGCAACAGCACTGTGGCTTCCCAAAGCTTGGGGGCTCATGTAGGTCGGCAACCAGCACGGAGGCCGCAATCCGGTGACAAAGAAGCCCGATACCTGTTCCGTTGCAGACGCCTATTTGGCGCTCCTGGCCGACCGTGGGGTCAGTTACTTCTTTGCCAATGCTGGCACCGACTTCACACCCATTATTGAAGCCTTCGCCAAGGCAGAAACCCTTGGCAAACCCTCACCCAAGCCGATCGCGGTTCCCCACGAGAACGTCGCGATGGCCTGTGCCATGGGCTACACAATGGCAACAGGCCGGCCTCAGGTCGTCATGGTCCATACGAATGTTGGTACAGCAAACGCGCTTTGCCAAATGCTCAACGTTAATCGTCTGAAGTTACCGATGATTGTGACGGCAGGCCGAACGCCATTTTCCGAAGATGACCGCCTAGGTGGTCGCAGCATTGATATTCATTGGACTCAAGAGATGTTCGATCAGGCCGGCATGGTTCGGGAGGCGGTGAAATGGGATTATGAATTGCGTGACGGAAACCAGGTGCGCGCAGTCGTTGATCGCGCATTGAACATGGCGGAAGCTCCGCCAAGCGGGCCGGTGTATTTGACCCTACCCCGTGAAGTGCTGGCCAAACCGATGGAGGGATTCATCCTCCCGCCCGCTGAACAACATGTCACGGCGAGCGATTCCTACCCGGATCCGAACGTCATCGACAAACTGGCTGATGATATTGCCAAAGCAAAAAATCCGGTGATTGTCACCAGCGAAATCGGCAACCGTCCCGAAGCCGTCGACGCATTAGCAAAAATTTCAGACGAATGGGCCATTCCGGTGACCCAATACCGCCCTCGGACAATGAACCTTTCGACCGACCACTCCATGCATATGGGCTATAACCCGGCCCTGTTGATAAGAGAGGCAGACTTAATCCTCGCCATTGAATGTGAAGTTCCATGGATCCCGCGCTTGGCCAAACCGCCTAACGATTGCCGGGTGGCCCAGATCGGCGTGGATCCCTTGTATGCGACGGCGCCCCACCGGGGGTTTCGCGCCGACTTTGTCATTGGAGGACCCGCTGAAATCACATTATCAGCGCTGTCGTCCGGACTCGATGGGCGACGAACTTCACCAGTCGATGATCGGCTCCAACACCTGGAGGATACCCGTGCCGCACTGCATCGCGATTGGCAGGCGGAACTGGAACGCTCATCGGACCTGCAACCGATCTCGCCTGCCCTGCTCAGCAGAAGCATCAGCAATGTATTGGACGATGACGCTATCGTGGTGCGCGAGGCGGCCCTTGATCTCCGCTACGTCGATCGGCGGAAGCCTCGCACTCTATTTGGTGGCGCCAGTGGGCTGGGCTGGGGGCTTGGCGGCGCAATCGGCGCCAAACTTGCCGCACCGAACAGCCTGGTCGTTGCATGCGAAGGGGACGGTGCATATATGTTTTCGAATCCTGTCTCTTCCCACTATGTCGCAGCGGCTCACGACGCTCCCTTCTTGACCATGATCTTCAACAATCAGCGGTGGGAGTCGGTGGGCCGCGCCACTCGGGCCATGTATCCGGATGGATATGCAGGGAGAAGTAACAATCCACCGCTGACCAATCTCCAGCCGTCACCCAGTTTTGAGAAAGTGGTCACCGCATCGGACGGCTATGGTGAGAAAGTGACCGATCCGGGGGACTTGAATGGAGCTCTGGAACGCGCCCTGAAGGCAGTCTCTGTCGAGAGGCGGCAGGCCGTGCTCAATGTCCTCTGTGACGCTTAAGCGCCGGAAAGATCGTAGACTCGCTCGGCATTGTATCGCAATAGTTTAGCCAACGGCTCCTCTCTGAGATTGAGGGCCGCGATTTCATCCATGGCGCGACCAAAGTCAATGACCGGGAAATCGGTGCCAAACAGGACTTTGTCCTGCCCGTAGGTGTTGATGTAGCGGACGAAGCTCTCTGGCCAGTACTTGGGGGCGTGGGCATCACAACCGATAAACACATTCTTGTGCTTCCAGGACAAGGCGATCATCTCATCGTGCCAGGGAATACCAATGTGGATTCCAATCAGCTTCAACTCAGGAAAATCACAGGCCACCGTATCTAGCTTAATTGGTTGGCCAACGCTGCGCATCGGATTCTCTGGTGAATAGACCAGCGACTGTCCGACTTGCATTTGGATGGGGACTTCCAGTTCCACGCACTTGGCGTAGAACGGATAGTACTTGGCGTGATCCGGGGCGAGTTCGAACCAATGGGGATACAGATGGGCTCCAATAAATCCAAATTCGGTCACCGCCTGTTCCAGCGCTCTCACACCGTTCATGCCTTCAAATGGATCAATCCCGGCAAGACCATAAAACCTGTCAGGGTGCGCGTTGACGGCGTCAACGACCAATTCGTAAGGAAGATGATAGGTGCCAGGCAGTCCCTTGCGTCCGATTTTCGCCGCGATCAAAAATGCGATCTCGATACCAGCTTCATCCATACGACGAAGCATTTCCTCACAAGGAATGCCGGTGAAGGTGGTTTCGTCGACCCCCATTTTATCGACATAGAATTCCCGCCGGTCGTCAGGGCGGTAGCTTAGCGCCGCATCGGTCTGGATATTCACCACCGCATCGATGGCTTTGACGGGAAATTGATTGTCGGCCATGGGGCCCGATTCTGCAGTTGTCCAGAAGACGGCAGAATGCCAATATCGAGCTGATTCCGCAACCCGGCGGGTTACCAAAGACGATTTAATTGCAAAGAGTTAGACAGTGATTCACGGCAAAAATATCGCCCTGGCAATCGACGAAAACGCGGCCCGGCGGGGGTCTCACCCAGCGATAATAGAAGGTGATCACGTGGTAACCTATGCCGAACTCGCGCCATTGGTCCGCCGAACGGCGGGACACTTGGAAGCGGCAGGCGCCAAAAAAGGCAAGATCGTCGGCGTCGCGCTCAAAGACACCGCGGACCATCTCACCGTTCTTTATGCCATTGCCCGGCTTGGCGCGATCATCCTGCCATTAGATTGGCGATGGACGGACGCGGAGAAAAAGCGTGTCTGCGATTTCTTCGGAGTCTTTCTCGTTCTGGTGGAGCCCGGCCAACGAATCGAGGAGGTAAACTGCCTGCCCGTGGACGAAGATTGGCGAGCC
>JAYQGD010000060.1:0-9803 GCA_038140415.1 Rhodospirillaceae bacterium | reverse complement strand
GCTTTATGAGGAGCGCAACCGGGTCGACGAGGCGCAGGAGTATGTGACCACCGGCCTCGCCCTCGACGGGTTCAGCCCCATGCTGAACCTGATTGCGGTGCGCCTGGACCGCCGCGCCAAGCGCTATGAGGACGGGCTCAACAGGTTGACGCAAATGACCGAGCCCATCGACCGGACCGGACCGCTGCGCAAGAAATTCCTGTTCGAACAGGGCCGGCTGCTGGACCTGACCGGGGATTATCCCGGCGCGTTTCAGGCTTTTACCCTGGCCAACAAAATCTCCGCCGGCACGGCCATGGCCAGCACCACGGCGGGCGCCCAGTACGCCGCCCGCATCGACGCCATCCAGGCCGCCTTCACCGCCGACGTCATCGCCGGTTGGGAGCCCCGCTCGCCGGACTATACCGGCGGTAACCTGGTGTTCCTGGTGGGCTTTCCCCGGTCCGGCACTACGCTGTTGGACAATATCCTCGCCAGCCACCCCAAGGTGACAACGCTCAGCGAGCTGCCGGCCGTGCAGGCCATGATCAACGCCCTGCACGGGTTGCCGGGCGGCTATCCGGATTGCCTGACGGCGATCAGCGAAAAACAAATCGCCGCCGCCCAAAAAGCCTATTTCGATGCGTTGGCGGAGGAGAACATTCCGGACGGCGTGCTGATCGTCGACAAGCTGCCGTTGAACCTGATTTACGGCGCGGCGCTCGCCCGCATTTTTCCCGACGCCAAATACATCCTGGCGCTCCGCCATCCCTGCGACGCATGTCTCTCCTGCCTGATGCAGGATTTCGAGCCCAATGACGCCATGGCCAATTTCTTCACCATCGACGACACGGTGGAGCTCTATGAGAAAGTGATGAGGCTCTGGCTCCACTATCAGGAGATCATGCCCCTGCAGGTGCATCGCAACCGCTATGAGGACGTGGTCGCCGACTTCGATGCGACGGTGAGATCCCTGTTGGATTTCTTAAGTCTCGACTGGGTGGACGAAGTGGAGCAGTTCGACAAGACCGCGCGGGATCGCAGCCATATCCGCACGCCCAGCTATGATCAGGTCTCCCGGCCGATCTATACGGAGGCGCGCTATCGCTGGACCCGCTACGAGGATCAGCTCGAAGGCGCCGCCGCCCGGCTCAAACCATTTATCGAGGAATTCGGCTACGAAGCGTAGGCCGGGATTTATTCGTCCCGGATGCCGTTCGACAGCTTGCCGACGCCGGGGATGTCCACTTCCAGCACTTCACCGGCGCTGAGCCATTTCGGATCATCCGCGCCGGCAATGGTGCCGCCGGGGCTGCCGGTGGCGATCATGTCGCCCGGCTGCAGGGTCAGGAAGCTGGACGCGTGGGCGATAATCGCCGGAATGTCGTAGATCATTAAATCCGTGCCGCCGTCCTGCACCACCTCGCCGTTGCGCCGCGTGGTGATGTGCAGCTTGGTCGGATCGCCGATCTCGTCCGCGGTGACAATCCACGGGCCCAGCCCGCCGCAGCGGTCGAAATTCTTGGTGGCGAAGTTTTGCGTGCCCGCCCGCTCCCACTTCCGGGGGCTGCCCTCGTTCATGATCGTGTAGCCCATGACGTGGGAGAGCGCGTCTTCCGGCGCGATGTGGCGGCCGCCTTTGCCGATCACGGCGACCAATTCGCCCTCATAGTCCAGCCGCTCGCAGACTTTGGGGACCAGCATTTCCTGGCCGTGGGGCGCGAAACTGTGGGCCAGCCGGGCAAAAATGTTGGGATAGTCCAGCTTTCCCTGATGGATCACCTCGTGATAGGCGCGGTAGTTGCGCCCGGCGCAGAGAAACTTGTCGGCGTTGGGGATCGGCAGATTGAACTCGATCTCGCTCAATTGATGATCAGGTGTCTCACCGGCCGCGTCCCGCAGCTTGGTGAGCGCGCCGGCGGCAATGGCGTCTTTCAGCGTCGGATACGCCGCGCCGAACCGCGCGCTCAGATCGACCACGCCGGCGTCGGTCGCCACACCGTACCTGGCCTCGCCGTTGATCTTATAAGAAAGCAGTTTCATGACAGGCGGCCCGGACGGGCCTAAGCCTCGCCCTCGGTCCGGTCGATCCGGATATCCGAGAAGCCGGGCGGCGTGCGGGACACCAGAACCTCCGCCGTCTTGTCGCCGACATTAACGATCTGATGGACGATGGTGGCGTTGACGTGCACGGAGTCACCTTCCTCCAGCACAAACTCGTCGGAGCCGTGCTGCACCATGATGCTGCCTTTTTGGACGTAGAAGATTTCCTCGCCCTCGTGATGATGGTCGTCGCCGCCGGCCACATAGCCGGGCGCCAATTCCAGCATGCAAAACTCGATGGCCTGACCGGTGTCGGACAGGTAGTGGATGGATTTGCGCTCATGGGCGGGACCGTCGGGTGAGCCGAACACCAGCACCTGGCGGTCGTCCTTTTTGATCACCTTAAAGGTGAACTCGTCATCGTCCTCGGCAAACAGCGTGGACATGGGCACTTCCAAGGCGCGGGCCAGTTTTTCCAGCGACGGGATCGACGGCGACGCCTTGCCGGTCTCCACCTGGGAGATATATGGCCGGGACAGGCCGCTCGCCGTGGCGATCTCATCGATCGTCAGGTTGCGGGTCTGCCGGGTCTGTCTGAGGCGTTCACCGATTTTCACTGTCTATCCTGTCCCCTATACCTTTATCGTTCTTATGGCCCGCCTGCCCAAATGGCAAGCACGGGATGAACCCTTAAGCGTCTTCCACCTGCCGCTGCAGCCCGGCGAACCGGTCCAGCCCCTCTTCCAGGGACCATTCGGCAAAGGCCCCGTCGGACGGCACAATCTCCCGCGGCACCCAGGCCTTGGTCACCCGGTCCGTGTCGAACCCGTATTCCGCCGCGCCGCCGCAGGGATTGCGGAAGTACCAGTAATAGGCCGAGGTGACATTGTGCCGGCCCGGCCCCAAATGGGTGTTCCAGCCCAGCTCCTTCATGCGGAGCCCGCCGCCGAACACTTCATGGATGTCGCGGAGCTCAAACGCGGTGTGATGAAACCCCATCTGGCCCGGCAGTTTGAACATGAACAGATTATGGTGGTCATTGGCCCCGCCGCAGCGCAGGAAAGCGCCCCGCTCCACATAAGCGTCGGTCAGCAGAAAGCCCAGCCGGTCCATATAAAATTTCGGCGTGCCCTCGATATCCTGGATATGAAACACGGCATGGACCAGGTTCTGCGGCGTCGCCCGGTCATAGAACACGGCCGGCTCGTCAACCCGCTCCACCCGGCCGGGCGCGTTGTATTTTGAGTCGCGCTGGGGCAGTTCCTGCATATGCGCCACCCGGAATCCCATGCCATAGCCTTCCGGATCCAGGGCATGGACGGTGCCGTCGTCATCCACGGTGACATCCCGGTCTTTGGAGAGCTCAGCGGCGATGTCGTCGACGACGCCCTGATCGGCGGCGGCCCAGACGGTTTCCCGCACAGTGGAGCCTTCGACCACCGGCGGCGGCAGGCTCGGATCATCAATCGGGCGAATTTCCACCTGAGACTTATCGACGGTCTCAAAGATATTGCTGTTGGGCTCGTCGGCGATCTGAGTCAGCCCCCAATCGAGCCAGAACTTCTTGCAGAGCGCCATATCTTCAACGCCGAAAACCAGTTTATCGATACCGATGAGGTTCATAGCCCACTCCGCCCTACGAGAATAGATTCGTTCATGCGATCAAACATTAATTGATTATACAAACATCCGTTCTATCGGAGCAAACATTGCTCAGACTCCTCGAAAATGGCTTGGATCTCAACAAAATCCCGAGGAAATAATGAAAATTTTGACGTAATCCGGCCTCAAGAGATTTGATAATGATAAAAGTTTATTGTTAATATCAAGTCAGTCCCAACGATAAATTTCTAACTCGGAGATTATCATGATACTAGGAAGACTGATACTGACTACCGCCCTGTCGACGGCCGTGGTCGCCGGTGCGGCATTGGTCCAACAGGCATCTGCGGCCGATTACACGATGAAAATCGGTTTTGTGACGTTCAAGGACCAGCAACACGAATATTCCAACATGTATAAGGTCGCTCTCGAAAAAGCCACCAATGGCCGGATCGAGGTGAAGGTCTTCCCGCGGGGCCAGCTTGGCGCCATTCCGCGTCAGATCGAAGGCGTGCAGCTCGGCACCATCGAAGCGTTCGTCTCGCCGACCGACTTCTATGTTGGTGTCGATCCCCGCTACGGTGTGTTCTCCATTCCGACCCTGTTCAAGGATAAGGCCCACTCCGCCAAGGTTCTGGCCGATGCCGATCTGAACAAGGAAATTCTCCAACTGGGCAGCGACAAGGGTATGGAAAGCGTGGCCGTATTCCCGCACTCCATGGCGCACTATTTCGCCAAGGACCCCATTCGCTCCATCGCCGACTTCAAGGGCAAGAAGCTGCGAATCAATGCGACCCCGGCCGAACGTCTGAAGATGAGCCGTTTGGGCGCAACCGGCGTGCCCATGCCTTTGGGTGAGGTGCTGCCGTCCCTGCAACGGGGCGCCATCGATGGCACCATGAGCGGCATGGTCATCTACGTAGTCTTTAAATACAACAAGATCGGCACCGTAGTGACCCAGACCGATGACACGATGATCATCGCGCAAGCCCATGTTAGCCAAAAGTGGCTGGCCGGCCTGCCTGCTGATCTGCGCAAGACCGTTGTCGAAGTCGGCAAGGGCCTGCAGCCGAAGATCACCGCCTTCTCCATGGAAAAGGGTGCGGCCTATAACACGGCCTGGGCCAAGATGGGCGGCAGCCTGCACAAGGTTCCCGACGCTGATATCGCCAAGATGCGCGAGCTGCTGAAGGATGTCGGTGAAGAGGTCACCAAAGAAAATCCGAAGGTGAACGCCTTCTACAAGAGAGTGAAAGCTGTCGCGGCCAAGTACTAGGCCGAACGGATCGGGAGGGGGTCGCCCCCTCCCTCACTCTCTCAAACTAAATTCCGCCGGCCCCAATACGGATCGGCAATTGTGCTGGGCGAGCGACCAGGCGACCACACAGGCACTCAGGGGAGGTTGCGATGCAATACGGTGTCGGCCAATCAGTTCAGCGAAGCGAGGACCCCAGATTCCTGACCGGAACCGGCACGTATCTGGATGACATCAATCTGTCGGGCCAGGCCCATGCCGGCGTCGTCTACTCCCCCCACGCGCATGCGAAGATCACCTCGGTCGACACATCCAAGGCCGAAGCCGCGCCCGGCGTTATCGTCGTTCTGACCGGCAAAACCCTGACCGATATGGGCCTGGGTAAAGTCCTGCCCCGTTTCATGCCCGAAGACGTCGGCGGCCCGCCCGGTTTCCGCACCCAGCGCCCGGTCCTGGCGGAGGAGGTTGTCCGGCATATCGGTGAGCGGGTGGCGATGGTTGTCGCGGAGACTGTCGATCAGGCGGAAGCCGCCGCTGAGTTGATCGACATTACGTATGAAGAACTGCCCAGCATGGTGAATGTGGTCGATGCCACGGCGGACGGCGCCGCGCCCATCCACGCAGATGCGGAGAACAATACGTCTTTCACCATTCGGGTCGCCGATGAAGACGCGGTCAAAAAAGCCTTCGACGAGGCGGCCCATGTTGTCAGCGCCGAATTAACCCACCGCCGGCTCAACGGTAATGCCATGGAAACAAGGGGCGCTATCGGCGAATACAATGCTGTCGACGACCGCTATACGCTCCACGCCAATACTCAGTTGCCTCATATCCTCAGGAGCGAGCTGTGCCGTATGGTGTTCGGTATTCCCGATGCGCAGATGCGGGTGGTCGCCAAGGATGTGGGCGGCGGGTTCGGGCTGAAGACCAACCCCTTCCCGGAAGATGCGCTGGTCCTGATTGCTGCTAGATTAACGGGAAAGCCGGTCAAATGGGTGGCCAGCCGAACCGAACATATCACCACTGACGATCACGGCCGCGACCAATGGGGCGTCGGCGAGATGGCGCTGGATGGGGACGGCAAAATTTTAGCCATCCGCTGCGAAGCCAAAACCAACATGGGGGCCTATATCATCGGCTCCGGCGCGAATCCTGTATCACACTATCTGCGCCTGCTCACCAGCGTCTACAAAATCCCGGCCGTCGACGTAACTGGGCACGCGGTACTGACCCACACCTCGCCGACCGCCCCCTATCGGGGCGCAGGGCGGCCGGAAGGAATATTCGCGGTGGAACGGCTATTGGATTTGGCCGCCGACAAGATCGGTATCGACCGAACGGAAATTCGCCGGCGTAATTTCATTCAGCCGGATGAATTTCCCGCCAAGACACATATGAACTTCGTCTGGGACAGCGGCGAGTTCGAGACGGTCATGGACATGGCCCTAAAGAAGGGCGATTGGGCCGGCGCGGAGGCGCGCAAGAAAGAGAGCGAGGCCAAGGGCAAACGGCGCGGCATCGGTATTTCCTATTACATCGAAGACGCCGGCGCACTGAACGAGCGCATGGACCTCAAGGTCGATGCGTCGGGCGTGGTGACCATTCACGCCGGCACCGCCAACCACGGCCAGGGCCACGAAACCGTCTACAAGCAGATGGTCTCCGACTGGCTGAGCGTGCCGTTCGAGGATATCCGCTTTGTCCAAACCGACACGGATAGGGTACCGGTCGGCCGGGGTACCTATGCATCCCGCAGCATGGTGGTCGGCAGCGGCGCGCTGAAAGACGCCATTGAGAAAATCATCGAAAAGGGCAAAGGCTTCGCCGCCTGTCTGATGGAGGCTAGCGCCGCCGATATCGAGTATGCTGACGGCGAGTTTTCAGTTTCCGGCACCGATAAAAGCGTGCCCTTCAAGCAGGTCGCCATGCTGTCGTTCAAACCGTTCGGCGTGCCACCGGAGCTCGGTATTGGCTTGGAAGCGAATGGTGAATTCAGTGTCACCATGTCGAGCTTCCCAAACGGCTGTCACGTCTGCGAGGTTGAGATCGACCCGGAGACCGGCGAGACGGTGATTGACCGCTATAACCTGGTGGATGATATCGGTGTCGTTATTAATCCCATGCTGGCCACGGGCCAGATGCATGGCGGCGTCACCCAGGGCATCGGCGAGGCGCTTTATGAATGCACCAACTATGAGAGGTCGTCCGGGCAATTGCTGTCCGGCTCTTTGATGGACTACTGCATCCCTCGCGCCCACCACGTTCCGAACATCGGCGTCGAATTCCACGTGGTGCCGTGCAAGACCAACCCCATTGGCGTCAAGGGTGCCGGCGAGGGCGGCACGGTCGGCGCGACACCGGCGGTGATCAGTGCGATCCTGGATGCGCTCAAGCCGCTGGGCGTCACCGATATCGAGATGCCGGCCACCCCGCAGGTCATTTGGTTGGCCATCCAAAACGCAAAGGGCTAGGCGCGGACGCCGCCGCCGGATTATAGTAGGACCCTGAGGCGGCACCCCTATGAGCAACACCCAAACATCGCCGGACGAGAACCCTAGAGGCCCGGCGGAAACTATTTTCTTTAAAGTCCCGATGGCGTTCATCGGCGCGCTGATCCTGATCGGCATCGCCATCAACTTTTCCAATGTGGTCAGCCGCCACATCTTTCAGACCGCCATTTTCTGGGCGGAAGAAATCCTGATCTTCATCATCGTGTGGAGCGTCTTCATCGGCGCGGTGGCGGTCGCCTATCGCGGCGCGCATCTAAAGATGGATCTGGTTTCAGCGCGCATTGGCCAGCCGTGGAAAACGATCATTAACGGCTTGACCATCATCGCGCTGATCCTCTGCGGTATTTTCGCCGTGCTTCAGTCCATCGAGGTGCTGCAGCTTCTGGGCAAAAACGGTCAGCTCAGCGTGACGGCGGAAGTCCCTATTGTCATTCCCCACGCGGCCATTCTGATCGGCTTTATCTTCATTGTGTTGGCAGTGATTGTCCGCTGGCGGGCCTATCTGCGGGGCGACTTTGACTAGCCGGCGTCAACAGGTAGGCGTCTGATCATGGTTTGGGTCATGGTCCTGATACCGATTGTGCTGCTGGTGCTGGGCTTCCCGGTTTTCCTGATCCTGCTCAGCACCTCGGCCATCGCGCTGTTGTTCTTCGCCGGCGTACCGACGACAGCGCTGCATCAGGTCATGTTCGGCAGCATCGACAAGCTCGCCCTGCTGGCCGTGCCGTTTTTCATTTTCGCCGGCGAATTGATGGCCAGAGGCGGTGTCTCGGGCCGGCTGATCCGCTGGGTCACCTCCATCGTCGGCGGGGTGCGCGGCAGCCTACCACTAACCGCGCTCGGCACCGCGACCGTGTTCGGCGCGATCTCCGGTTCCACCGCCGCGACCGTGGCCGCGGTCGGCAGTTTGATCTACAAGGCGCTCCGGGATGAAGGGTATTCAGAGAAATTCTCTACTGGCATGCTAACCTCCGCAGGGGCGATCTCCAACGTGATCCCACCTTCTATCGCCATGATCCTCTACGGCGCGGCCGCCGAAACCTCGGTGGTGGAGCTCTTTGCAGCCGGCATCATCCCCGGGCTTCTGATCTCCGCCATGTTCGCGCTTTATATTTACTTGCACGCCCGGCGGAACGGGATCAAGGCCACGGGCAGTTTCAGCCTTGCCGAATTTTTCGCCGCGACCAAACACGGCGCCTGGGCCATCGGCGCACCGGTTGTCATCCTGGGCGGCATCTATACCGGCATTTTTTCCCCGACAGAGGCGGCGGGCGTAGCTTGCGTCTACGCCATGTTTGTCACCATGGCGATGTACAAGGAAATTTCCTTGCGGGAGCTCTTCGACGTGGCCTCCCGGTCCATGTTCCTGACCGCGCAGATTTTCATCATCGTCGCGGTGGCCGGGGTATATTCCTGGTTGCTGACCATTAGCGGGGCCGCCAATGCCGCCGCCGAGTATATTGACGCGCTGAACGTCGAGCCCTGGGTGATCTTGCTGGTCATCAATATCTTTCTTTTGCTCATCGGCACAGTTTTGGACACCGCCTCCGCCATTTTGGTCCTGACGCCGCTTTTGGTGCCTATCGCTCAAACATTGGGGGTCGACCTCGTTCATTTCGGTATCATCGTCGTGGTAAATTTAAGCATCGGGACTTTCACGCCGCCTTTCGGGCTCAATATATTTGTCGCCCAAGCGGTGTTCAAAGCGCCCCTTTCCAGCATCTATCCGGGCCTAGCGCCGTTTATTCTGCTGGCCATCGCCGGGCTGCTGATCATTACCTATGTGCCAGCCCTGTCCCTTTGGATTTTACCGCTCATTCTATAAACCCTCGCGAAATCCCTCATTGACCAGGACCACTGTCCCTGGATAATCGCACCCAGAGGTACATCCATGCGCGGATTTCTGGTGGGCGGCGTACTCGGCCTGATTTTGGGGGTGATCCTGGCGGTGACCGGCCCCGGCGGACGCGCGCCGATCCCGGCCGAAGCCGAAAATAAAACCGAGAAAGCCATGCAGCCGCAGAGATGGCGGCTGGTCAGCGCATTCTCGACGGAAGATTTACATTCCGGAGGCGTGGCGGAACTTCTCGCCAACCGGCTATCCCTGGTTACCGATAAAAAGCTCACCTTGGAACTTCATCACGGCGGCGCCATCGTCCCGTCCTTGGAGGTCTTTAACGCCGTGGCCTCGGGCACCGTTGAAGCCGGCATTTCCAGCCCCGCCTATTGGGGCGGCAAGGCCGGCGAGCTGGAGCTGTTCGGCGGCATTCCCTTCGGTCCCGACGTGGTCGAATTCCTGGCCTGGTTCGAAACCGCCGGCGGCAACCGGCTATTCCGCGCCGCTTACCGGCCGCACAATATCCACGCCATTCTCTGCGGAATATCCGGCCCCACTGGCGGAGGCTGGTACGAAA
>JAYQGD010000059.1:0-9842 GCA_038140415.1 Rhodospirillaceae bacterium | reverse complement strand
CCCCATCCGGTGTTCCGGAGGCCGGGGTCGATGCCGAGGAGGGTGATGGCCATGCGCTATCCGGTCCGTGTCTCAGGCGCTGAGCCGCGCCATGACCTCGTCGCTGATGTCGAAGTTGGCGGCGACCCGCTGGACATCGTCATTGTCCTCCAGCGCGTCGAGCATCTTGAACAAGGTTTCCGCCTCGCTCTCACCGACCTCGATGGTGTTTTGCGGCCGCCAATCAAGCCGCGCTGCCTCGGGCTCGCCCAGTGCGGCTTCCAGCGCATCGCGGACAGAGCTGAAATCATCAGGCGCGCAGTAAATATCGTGGCCGCCGTCGTTGCTTTCCACATCGTCGGCGCCGGCTTCCAGGGCCGCTTCGAAGATGCTGTCGGCGTCGCCGGCTGCATCCGTGTAGCGGACCATGCCGACCCGGTCGAACATAAAGCTGACCGCGCCGGTTTCGCCCAAGTTGCCGCCGTGCTTTGAGAAGGCGGCGCGGACTTCGGAGGCGGTCCGGTTTCGGTTGTCGGTCAGCGCCTCCACGATCACCGCGACGCCGCCCGGGCCATAGCCCTCGTAGCGAATTTCCTCCCAGTTCTCGTTATCATCGCCGCTTGAGACTTTCTTGATCGCCCGGTCGATATTGTCCTTGGGCATATTCGCCGCCCGCGCCGCCGAGATCGCCGCCCGCAGCCGGGGATTTGAATCCGGATCAGGAAGACCTTCCCGCGCCGCCACGGTGACTTCGCGGATTAGTTTGGAAAACTGCTTGGCGCGCTTCGCGTCCTGCGCGCCCTTGCGGTACATGATGTTCTTAAATTGGGAATGACCTGCCATGACTCTTCTTACTTCTGTCTCTGTCTGCTCGTGAATTTAGTGCCGGTTGATTAACACACTTGTCCGTGCAAATCACGTCCACCAAGGCGGACGCAACACGCACCGGCACAAGCTGCCAGCCAAATGTAAATAAGTGTTTGATGACAATGAATTAGACGCCATAGCCCGTCGCGCGCCGAATTTACGGATTTGCCGCCCTAATTGGGTTTCAGACTAGGCGGAGAATGCGGCGGAAATGTGGTCCCGGCGATTCGGGGTCGCCGCTCGTACAGTCCAGCCACGGCGAACCCCAATTTTACGGTCCGGAGGTGTATTTTTTGGTGCCCTTCACCAACTGATTCCTGATAAAGTCCCGGTCAAACAAGGCATCAAACAAGTTCACGCTGGGGTACAAAAATGAAACTGATCTCGAAAGCTTTTCTTCTCGTTGCCGCGCTGGCGATCCTGCCGGTCTCGGTCCAGGCCGCCGACAAGGACGTGCAGACCACGTTGAATGGGATGACCCTCAACGCGCATCTGTCCCTGGCCGAGGGCAAGACCCTGGCGGACGGGGTGGTGCTGATCACCCACGGCACGCTGGCCCACAACAAGATGGAAATCACCAAGGCGCTGCAGACGGCATTTAAGGAACGGGAGGTGAATTCCCTCTCCATCAACCTGAGCTTCAGCATCAACGACCGCAAAAGCGCTATGCTGGACTGCACCATCGACCACAAGCACAAGCACACGGACGCGATGGACGAAATCGCCACCTGGGTCGGCTGGCTGAAGAAGAACGGCGCGTCCCGGATCGTTATTTCCGGCCACTCCCGTGGCGGCTATCAGACCGCCTGGTACGCGGCGGAACGGATGGACCCCGCCATTACGCATGTGGCGCTGATTGCGCCGGGCGGGTCAAGCGGCGCGCCGGGGAACGCGGGCTATGTTCGCACCCATAACCAACAGCTTCATACGCTGCTGGAAAAGGCCAAGAACCTGGCCGCCGCCGGCAAGGGCGATGAACTGCTCAACAAAGTCGGCCTGCTCTATTGCAAGGACACCAATGTCTCGGCCGCCAGCTTTGTTTCTTACTACGATCCGGCGGTGCTGAAGAACACCAAGGCGCTTCTTCCCATGATCAAAGCGCCGACGATCATTATTGCCGGCAGTGAGGACAATGTGGTCCGCGGTCTGATCCCGGCGGTCAAGCCGATGGTCACTGATAAGCTAAAACTGATTGTGGTGGAGGGCGCCGGGCACTTCTTCCGCGACCTCTATCTCGAGGATGTGGCGGACGGGATCGTGGAGTTCATCGGTGCGGGAAGTTAGGCCGCTCCCCCGTAATTAATTCAAGGGCTGCTCCGCCCCGGCGCTGTTCGCGGCAGACATCCAATTTTGTCTGAAGTCATCCAAGGCCTCCGCCTCCACGGGCCGGGAGATGTGGAACCCTTGCGCCATCCCGCAATTTTCCGTCGAGAGAAAGTCGTTGGCGGGCATATCTTCCACGCCCTCGGCGACGACCGATAGTCCCAAATTGTGCGCCAGGTTAATCATCGCACGGACGAACACTTTGGATTCCTGAGATTGCGCCAGCGGCATGACGAAGGACTTATCGATTTTTAGTTCCGAGAACGGCAACCGTTGCAATTGGATCATGGACGAGTAGCCGGTGCCAAAGTCATCAATCGACAGATTGAAATTTTTCAATCTGAGCCGCGTCGCGATCTCCATCATCATACTGACATCTTCCATGGTCGCCGTCTCGGTCAGTTCCAGGGTCAGCTTGGAGGTCTCCACGTTCAAAATTTCACACAAATCGGCAATGCGATTGGGAAGCGTCAGGTCCTGGAGATTGGAGGCCGACAAATTGACGGAGAGCTGCAGGTCGAGCCCTTCGGTTTTCCACGCCGACATTTGCCTCAAGGCGTTTTCCAGCACCCAGTTTGTCAGCTTGTTCGCAAGATTCTCCCGCTCCATCTCTTCGATAAAATGGTCGGGGTAGACGATGTGTCCGTCCGGATGCCGCCATCGGACCAGGGCCTCAACACCCTTGAACTCGTTCGAGATAAATTCGATTTTCGGCTGGTAGGTCAGGAACAACTGATCTTCGGTAATCGCCCTCTCAAGCACGCTCGAGTTCAGAGGTTCCTCTGTTTTGCGCACCTTTTCGAGAATTGCGCGAAGCTCGGCAACGCGGATGGGCTTGGAAATGACATCCTTGATCTCCAACCCCATATCCAGCCCGATTTTTTGCGCTGTATTGAGCGTCCTGAGATCAATCCCGCTGGCAATCAGAATATCCGACCGACATTGCCGTTCCGCCAGTTCGCGGAGAACCTCGATGCCGTCAATGCCCGGCATCATGAGATCAAGAAGAATGACCGACGGCTTGAACAGATCAAGGGATGAGCGAAAGGCGGTAACGGTTGTGCAGGTCGAAACTTCGAAGGACTCGGTCGCGGCGACCTCGCCGACGAAATCTCCGAACTTGGAGTCATCGTCAAGAATGAGAAGGTGGTTCATAGTCTAGATTGTTACTCATTAAATATATTTTGCAAAGCTTCCGCTAAGTCTTGTTTTCGATAGGGCTTGGTCAGGATCGGAACGTTTAATCGCGACGTGGACTGATGGCCTCCCTCCCCACCCTTTTCGGTCGGCCGAACGAAGCCGGACGTCAGGAGGACCTTAAGGTCCGGACGTTTCTCACGAAGCGCTTCACGCAATCCCAATCCGTCCAGTTTTCCGGGCATCACCACATCCGAAAACACCAAATCCAGATGAACGCCTGATTGGACAATGCTGAGCGCTTCTTGGGCATCCACCGCTTCAACCACAGCATAGTTAAGGTCAACCAATTGGTTCACGACGACCTGACGCATGCTGTCATTATCTTCGACTACCAGGATCGTCTCTCTCTTGCCCAGCCTCTTGTCTTTGTCCTCTTCGGGCGCCCGTTGGTGTTGGGGTATTTCGTGATCCGGCGCACAGGGTAAATAAATCCGGACTGTCGTTCCCCGGTCCACTTCCGAGTAAATGTTCAAATGACCGCCGGACTGCTTCACAAAGCCGAACACCATGCTCAGCCCCAGGCCCGTGCCCTTGCCCAGTTCCTTGGTGGAATAAAAGGGCTCGAAGACGTGCTCCAGCACATTGGCGGGCATGCCGCTTCCGGCGTCGGTGATCGACAGGCAAACATAGTTGCCCGGAACAAGGCCGTCCTGCAGGTCCGCGTAGACGGCATCCACATTCTTGTTGGACGCGGTCAGTGTCAGCCGGCCGCCGTTGGGCATGGCGTCTCTGGCATTGATCATGATGTTGATGATGGACGATTCGAGCTGCACCAAATCCGCGAGAACGGGCCAGATTTCTTCCTCCGCCTCAATTTCATAGGCAATTTTCTCGCCCACCGTGCTGCGGATCAGGTTATTCATGCCGTGGACAACACCGACGAGGTCCAGCGATTCAGGCTGCAGAGATTGACGCCGGGAGAAGGCCAGCAAACGCCGGTTCAACTCGGCCCCCATGAGGGCTGACTCGAGTGCAGAATCCACATAATTCGACAACGGGGAATCCGGATCGATCTTTTCGCGGATCAGATCCAGGTTGCCGATCACGATACCCAGCATGTTGTTGAAATCGTGCGCGATGCCGCCGCTCAACTGGCCCACGGCCTCCATCTTCTGGGCCTGCATCAACTGCTCTTCGGTCTGCTTCCGCTGCGTGATGTCCCGCATCGCCCCGATGAATACCAACGACTCCCCTTCTTCGACCTCGGTCACGAGCAGTTCGAGATCGATGCTGGACCCGTCCATGTGAACGCCTTTGACCTCCAAAGCGCCCGCCCCCAGTATCCGTTGTTCTCCAGTCTCCAGATAATTTTTAAGGCCGGCCGTGTGCTGATGGGCATCCCCGGTCGTCATCAGCATGGTAACACTCTGACCAATCGCCTCCGCCGCCGGATAGCCGAATACGGACTCGGCGGCGCGGTTAAAGCTCTGGATCGTGCCGGCCCGGTCAATGGTGATCAGTGTGCGTCGGCAACATGATCCAGGATCAGGGACATACGCTCTTCCTGGAAGCGGAGCCGCCGGTCCGCATGCAACCCGCGATCGATCTCAAATCGCAACCGTCGCTCTATCAATAGCCCGCCGATGGAAAGGGCGATGACAACAATGGCGATGACGATAACGATGCCGGCCAAGTAATCGCTGCCGATGCCGCCATGCATGTGGTGACTGGTCTCGCCGGCCGGCACCATGAAGGTCGAGGACATGGCCGTGTAGTGCATGCCGGAGACGGCCAGCCCCAGAGGAACGGAACCCGCCAGCCGGCGCGTCATCGGCGTGGCCGTATCGGGGCCGCGGACCGTCCACACCGTCGACGATAGGGCGATCAGCGCCAGAACCACCGCCACCAGAACAGAGAGGGCCCAGAGCAGCGGGTCGTAGCCCATATGGACATGGTCATGAACCATCCCCGCCATGCCGGTGTAGTGCATCACGCCGATCCCGCCGCCCATGCAAATGCCGCCCCACAAGAGCCTGAGGTTGGACATTTTGGGCGCGCTCACCGAAATCAGCGCCAGGGCGCTGCCGATGATCGCGGGAAACACCGATACCACCGTCAATAGCGGGTCGTACGTCACCGAAATCGGCAGTTCATACGCCAGCATGGCGACAAAATGCATGGCCCAAACGCCGAGGCCCATGACCGTCGATCCGACGGCATCCCAAATGAACTGGGTAGACCCGCGCGATCTCAGCACGCGAACCCGTTCGGTGAAGCCCAGGAAGGTATAACCGGCCAGACAGGCGATCACGATCGAGCCTGCCACCAGCAGCAAGTCGTAGCTCGCCTTCAGCTCATTGGCGCGGTCAATGCCGAGCCCAAAATAGGAAGATAAAAAGTCAGGGAGCATGGAGGGCCCGTTTCGTCCGATCAATCACGCCATACTATAGTATTATAGAATGGCAAGTTCGTCTCGGCTTGCCACCCCCTTCACTTTCTGGCAATCCATGGAAAATCCTTAGGTTATCGATTTACCCCAAAAATAGGCCCCAAACGAGCGAAAGGCCGCTCTTGAGGAGCGGCCTTTCCGTGAGCGGACGTATTGTCAGCCCGAATTTGTCGTGATTATCCAGCGAACCGAGATTGCCCAATTCCCTGCGATACCACATCGGCCGACACGACCATAAACTCACGAGACATTGGACCACCTCCTTTCTGTTGTTGACGATTTGAAAAGTGTGGCACTGATTCGGATCGCGTGCAATAGGTCATTGTCACCCACTTTCTGAGCGCCCAAGATACCGCAATCGACAGAACATCAGGAGGCTCACATCAATGGAATTCGCCTACTTCACCCATGTCTGGGGCAAGCCGGGCATGACGCCCCATGACCGCTATGAGCAGCTCTGGCGAGAGCTGACGCTTGCCGACAGTCTGGGCTTCGACTACGGGTTCTGCGTGGAGCATCATTTCCGCCCGGAGGAAAGCTGGATGTCGGCGCCGAGCCTGTTCGCCGCGGCCGCCGCCCGGTGCACCAAGAACATGCGCCTCGGTCCCATGGGCTATGTGGTGCCGCTTTATAGTTCCTTGCGGCTGGCCGAAGAGATCGCGGTCACCGATCAAATGCTGGGCGGCCGGCTGGAGCTGGGCCTGGTGCCCGGCATCAACCCCGGCTACTTCGGCCCGTTCGGCCTGCACTACGAAGACCGCAAGGCGCCGACCCTGGAGTTCTTGGATTACCTGGAGGCCGCCTTCGGCGAACAGCCGTTCACGTATAAAGGGGAGCATCATCATACCGAGAACGCGCTGATGGCGGTGATGCCGGTGCAAAAGCCCCGCCCGCCGGTGTGGATGATGAGCCGCGATCCGGAGACGTTGGATTTCTGCGCGCGCTATGGGCTCAACACGGGCTTCTTTTTGGTCTTCCCGCGCAAGCAGGCCCGCCCCCGCTATGAGGTCTATCTGGAGGATTGGAAGAAAGCCGGCTGGGAAACCAAGCCGAAGATCGGCTATTCCACCGTGGTCTATGTGGACGAGACCGACGAGAAAGCGATGGAGGTGGCGCTGCAGCGCGCCAGCCGGGCCTATCAGGGCTTCGTCAAACCCGGCCCCGATCCGTTCGAAGAACGGGTGAAGACCTACGCCGAGACGTTCGTGGCCAGGGGTGAGCCCGGCGCGGCGGAGATCGTCCGGGGGATATTCGACAAGGACTATATCCTCGACAACACGCTGATGTTCATCGGCTCGCCGGAGACCGTGGCCGAGCAACTGCGCGCCGCGGCCGACGAGGGATTGTTCAACTGCTTCATGGGCGAGTTCAATTTCGGCGATCTGCCGGAGGAAGACCTGATGCGTTCCGTCCGGCTGTTCGGCGAGAAGGTCGCGCCGGCCCTCAAGGACGTGGAGCCGTTTTAAGGCCCTAGTTGAAACTTAGTCCGGGTCCAATTCCGGATAGTGGCGGAAGACGCCCATGGTGTTGAACGGCACCCGCCGGTCTGACGCCAGATAGGCCGCCGTATTGGGCCGGGCCGCCACATTGTCCCGAAGCGCCATCATCATCGGATAATCGCCCGCCACCTTGGCGAAGGCCTTCGGGAAGGCGTAGCTGAGCCCCTCGACCACCTGGAACATGGAGAGATCGGGATAGGTGAGGTCCTCGCCGATCAACCAGCCGGACTTGGCGGGGTTGTTGGCCAAGATACGCTCGTAGTAGCCCATGTGCTTGGGGATGCGGACTTCGATGAAGCTCGCCGAGCGCTTCTTGGACTCCTCGATCTGGTCTTCGTAGTAGAGCGCGCTGGCGATCGGATGGTGGGTGTCGTGCACCTCCATCAGCAGATCGGTCACCGTGAGCTGGATCTGATGGGCGAACAGGCGGTCGGCCTCGTTATCCGGCACAAGGCCGAGCTTGGGCCCGAGATACTGCAGGATCAGGGCGGCGTGGGCGATCATCAGATCGCCGTCCACCAGGAACGGCGGGGCGAAGGGCGGTCGTTCCAGGGAATTGTCCAACAGGATATCCAGATTGACCTGACGCCGGGCATCGGCGTCATCCGGCTCCCGCGTCATGTCCCGGTAGTCGGCGCCCGCTTCCTCCAGAGCGAGGCGTACAACCTCGCCCCGGCCCTGGATGTGCGGCCAGTAATAAAACAGATAGGCCATGCCGTCTCCTCTAGAGCGACTTCAGATCGGCCAGCACCTGATCCGGATGCTCCGCCGGGGTCACCGTGTCATAGGCCTTCGCGATCTTGCCGTCCGGCGAGATCAATACCGAGACCCGGGTCGCCTTCTCCGCGCCGGCGTCGGCCGCCGCGCCGAAACTGACGGACGCGGACTTGTCCGTATCGCTCAGCAAGTCATAGGGAAAGTCGAACTTCTCCTTGAACGCTTTGTTGGCGTCGGTGGAGTCGAAGCTGACCCCCAACACAGTGCAGTTTTGATTGTCAAAGTCTTGGATTCGATCACGGAACCCGTTGCCTTCGATGGTTCAGCCGGGGGTATCGGCTTTGGGATACCACCACATCAGGACATAGCGGCCGGCAAAGTCGGAGAGCGAAACCGCCTGCCCGTCCTGGTTGGTCATGGTGAACGCGGGGGCCGCCTCACCGGTGGCGATCATGGACATATTCCACCTCGTGATTTTCGCTAGGAGCCAAAATAGTAATCTCATACGGAAGACTATCCTCGCCAATACCGGATTCCAAGGCTTTCCGGACTGTTACACGCGTTTACATGACATTCGTTCAACCGTCATTGTCCTGTTACTGCGAGCCATTATCATCAGAGCATCGAAAAACCGGAATGCGGCCCCAAAGCTCGACGACCACGGACAAAGCCATGTTGAAAGCAACCCTGAAAAAAGTCTTCCACGACGATGATGATGACGGCGACGTCATCGACGGCGTGGATGTGAACTCCGGGACAATCCACGTGGAGGACGACGGCCCCCGAAAACGGGTGAGCCTGTCCGACGTGCTGCGCAAGGGCGACGGCCATGAAAACCATGCGCTGGCCAAGGGCGATTCCGAGATGGTCTATGTGTTCGACCCGTTCCCCATTTTCGAAGCGATCAATATTCAGCCCGGCACCGACAGCGCCTCCAAAATGATCAAGTTCTGCGAGAACCATTTTGACCGCAACATCGGCATGAAGGGCAAAGCCAAGTTCAACGATGACGAAAACCTGTTCTTCATGCGCTTTTCCCTCAACGACGAGGATGGCTGGATCGAAGCGCAAAAGAACGCGAATGCCGTCGGCGAGCATCTGCTGCGCGACGCGTTCATCAAGGAATTCGTCGAGGAAAAGAAAAAGAAGCCGGCCGCCGCCCCGCAGGAAGAAAAACCCAAGGGCAAGATCGAGCCGCTATACGCTGAAGCCGACGGTCCCGCCAAGGTGAAGGGTCCGGGCGTCGCCCAGGGTACGGGCGACAAGGCGGCCTTGGCCAAAGGCCCGGGTGTTGCCGCCGGCGCCGCTCAATCCACCCAGCAGGCTCCGGCGACTGCCAAAGGTCCCATGACAGGCGCGCAGGACAGCGTTGCCAAGGAAGAGCAAGACGGCTGGAAAGATTTGGAACTGTCCATCGATCCCAACCAGAAGAACGCCGAATGGGAAGCCCAGATGCGCAAGCAGCAGGCCAATCCGGAAATTCTCCCCGGCCCGCGCGTTCTGGTGGTCGATGACGAGACCCTGTTGCGCGACCTCCTGCGCGCCATGCTCCGTGAGCTGAAAATCCGCAATGTGCGCATGGCCGCCGACGGCTCGGAAGTTCTGGATCTTATGGAGAACCATCACGAGGAATTCGACGTGATCATCAGCGACTGGCAAATGCCGGGCGTCGATGGGCTGGAACTGTTAAAGCGCATCCGCGCTAAGAACCCCAAGCAGGCCTTCGTCATGATCACCTCCAAAGCGACCAAGGACCTGGTGGTCGCGGCCAAGCAGCTGGGCGTCAACGGTTTCCTGGGCAAACCGATCAGCCCGGCGAAGCTGCTGGAAGCGCTGCAGCACTCGGTTTCCAAGGAACTCCTCCAGCA